>CBFHBH010000113.1:0-6691 GCA_965653735.1 uncultured Flavobacterium sp.
TACAGGAACTGTGAATGCAACTGTTACACAACCGACAGCAGCTTTAGTTGCAAGTGCAGGCTCTCAAACTAATGTATCTTGTAATGGAGGAACAAATGGTTCTGCAACAGTAATAGTAACTGGGGGAACTTCTGGATATACTTATTCTTGGGCACCATCAGGAGGAACTTCGGCTACAGCTTCAAATTTAGCCGCTGGGACTTACATTGTTACTGTTACGGATGCAAACGGCTGTTCCGACACTCAAAGTTTTACAATAACAGCACCAAATGCTATCGTTGCTACTCCTTCACAAACAAATGTTACTTGTAATGGAGGAACTGATGGATCTGCTTCGGTATCTGTTTCAGGTGGGACATCAGGTTATACTTATTCTTGGTCGCCTTCAGGAGGTACAAGTGCTACAGCTTCAGGTTTAGCCGCTGGTTCGTACACGGTAACTATAACGGATTCTAATACTTGTACAACAACTCAAAATTTCACAATTACAGAACCAGCTGTTCTAGATTCTTCCGTTTCATTAGCAGGAAATACATTAACAGCTAACCAATCTGGTGCAACATATCAGTGGTTTGATTGTTCAGGTGGTATCCCAATTATAGGTGCTACAAGTCAATCATTCACACCAAGTATAGCTGGTTCATACAGTGTAACGATTACATTAAACACATGTTCTGTTACTTCAGGATGTACCTTAAGTAATGAAGAATTTGAGTTAAATAATAAGTTTGTAATTTATCCAAATCCAAATAATGGCATTTTGAATATTAAATCAGATTTTGATGGTGACTTCCAAATTGTAAATCAATTGGGGCAAATAATGAAATCATTTAAAATTCATATGAATGGCTTAAATACTATTGATTTAGATAATTTAAGTGAGGGTATTTATTTTGTTCGAGGTGAGAATCAAACAAAAATTACTACTCAAAAATTGATCATCAAAAAGTAATTAAATATTAAATTTGTAATAGGCCGTATTAAATACGGCCTATTTGCTATTATAAAGTTGATAATAAGAATCAGCTTTAACATAATCTCCAATATCTCTATAAGCCATGAATAAATAATTAAGAACTTGCTTCTGATTAGGATTTAATGCATAAGCTTTATCGAAAGCATTAATAGCCTCTTTTAAACGACTTGACATTGCTAATGCATTACCATAATTCATCCACATTTGAGCATGTTCTGGTTGTTTTTTAAGTCCATCTTCAAAAACAATAATTGCTTCATTATATCTCTTCAAATTAAAAAGTGCAGAACCAAAAAAATTGTATGTATTGAAATTATCCGATTTACTTAAAATACATTTTTTATAGTAAATAACCGCTTTTTCATAATCCAACTTCATAAAATAGATATCTGCCATATTTCTAAAAAGAGTTCCGTCATTTGGATCAATTTGCAAAGCCTTACTAGTACAGCTATACGCATTATCATAATCTTTGATTCTATAATAACAAACTCCTAAATTCATCAAAGTACCCTTATCATTCGGATCAATACGTAAAGCTCTATTATAATATTCAATAATACTAGGTAACTGTGATTGTTGTTCAGAAACATCTTCAGGTAATTGGAGAAAAAAAGTAGTCGCATAATTAAAGTTAACACGAGCACTATTTGGAGCATGATTTATATCTGAAGTCATCAGAGTAAAATTAGATTTCCAGACTTTATTTCTTTGAAATGAACTGTAGAAAAAAACTAAAAAGAGTAATCCAAAACCAAAAATTATTCTTTTACTTTTCGAATCATTTTGCAACTTTTTGAAACTATGAAAAATAATAAAGACAAAAGCAATACAAATTCCCAATATAGGAGTATACAACAACCTATCACCCATTGTTGTTCCAATTAACGTTAAAATATTAGTAGCTAAAGCAATTGTTACAAAAAAGAAAATAATCCCAAACGAAATAACAACACATTTCTTTCTATAATAAAAAGCAACAACCAATAATAGTAGTATTAAAAAAACACTACTAAAAAAAGGCAATGATAAAAATTCAGTGCAAGGAATTTGATTAAAAGAATAATCATAACTCATATTCACAGGATAAAAAGCGTTACATATGTAACGCCCCAAAATTGTAAAGCCTGTAGCGACCTGCGTTAATGTATCGTTACAAGCTACTAATGAATTATCTAAATATGTATATTGTATTCTTTTATAAGGTGATGAGTTTATCACAAATTGATGTAGAAGTAACCAGCAAACGGTAATAACTCCATAAGACAAAATTGCTCTACCTAATTGTCTTCTGTTTTTGAATTCATTCCATAAAAGAAAAACTAAAATTGGGAGAAACAGAATACCTGCTTCTTTTGAAAGCAAACAAAAAAGAAAGAAAACAATCGATGCGATTTTCCAATACATTCCTTTTTTGCAGAATAAACCATAGATTGATAATAGGAAAAAGAATAAACAGAAAATCTCATCTCTACTTTTTATGTTAGCAACCACTTCAGTATGTATAGGATGAACAGCAAAAAGAATTACAATTATAAATGATATCCAATACGAATATCTTTGAGTCCAAAAATACCATTTTGTACAAATTTATTTTCTTGTATGACAGCTATATCATCTAAAACAAAACCATACGTCAATGTATTTGCATACAAAACAAAGGAAATAATTCCAACTGCCCATAGCATCCATGAATATGATTTTTGTGTTTCTTTTACTTCTGGGATAACTTTTGAGTTTATTTTCTTTTTGTTAGTCATAACATATCATTTTAAAACTAGATAATGAGTGAAATTATAATTTTAAAAGTCCATATTTAATAATGCAAAATATGGCACGAAATCCATCTTTCCATGTGATTTTTTTATCCTCTTTGTATGTTCTACCATAGTAAGATATTCCGACTTCATAAATTCGGATGTTCGGAATTCTGGCAATTTTTGCAGTTACTTCCGGTTCAAATCCAAACCGCTTTTCTTTTAACTGTATGGATTTTAAAATATCAGAAGCAAACATTTTATAACATGTCTCCATATCCGTTAAATTCAAATTTGTCATCATGTTGGACAAAAAAGTCAAAAACTTATTCCCTACAGTATGCCAAAAAAACAGAATTCGGTGTGGTTTACTACCCATAAATCTTGAACCATAAACAACATCTGCAAATCCTTCTAATAAAGGTTGGAGAAGTATATTATACTCTCTTGGATCGTATTCTAAATCTGCATCCTGAATAATAATATAGTTACCCGTAGCTTCACTAATTCCCTTATGAATTGAAGCCCCTTTCCCCATGTTTATCACATTGGAAAAATATTTAATATTAAGATGTTTATTTTCTAGTAGGTAATTTCGAATTAAAATTTCAGATGTATCAGAAGAACAATCATTAACAATAATAATCTCCTTTTCAATCTCTTGAACTAGAGTAACAAGTTCAATCTTTTCGAGAATTTTTAAAATTGTCCTTTCCTCATTATAGACAGGAATAATAACAGATAAAATAGTATCCATTTATTTAGAAATTGAAATCATAGGAATTATCATCAAAATTTTTCACTAAAATACAATTTTAATTATCGATTCATAATGTTCTTTTTAAACCAATAAATAAGTTTTGAAACTACTAATAGTTTTCAAGTTTCTAACATATTTAATATTATAAAAAAAGCTGTTCTTTAGGAACAGCTTTTTTTAAAGGCTTTTATATTTTAAAATGGGACATCACTGTCGTCATCAAAATTATTCAGATTACTTCCAAAAGCATCATTTGCAGAAGGTAAATTAGGTGTTATAAATGGATTAGGTTGATCGTCAAGATTCATTTTTGATGGCAAATCACTAAATCCTGAACTAAAATCTTCCAAATTATCAAACTTACCATATTGTCCGATGAATTTAAGACGGATATTCTCTAATCCACCGTTACGGTGTTTAGCGATGATAAACTCGGCTTGTCCTTGTGTTGGTGTGTGTTCGTCATCATCCCATTCATCAATTTTATAATACTCGGGGCGATAAATAAACGATACGATATCAGCATCTTGCTCAATTGCTCCAGATTCACGAAGATCAGAAAGTAAAGGCCTTTTACTAGCTCCACGCGTTTCAACGGCACGAGATAACTGAGAAAGTGCAATAACTGGAACATCTAATTCCTTCGCAAGAGCTTTTAAGTTTCGAGATATAGTTGAGATTTCTTGCTCACGATTTCCTCCTCCTTTACCTCCACCACCTGCGGTCATTAACTGAAGATAATCGACAATTATAATTCTAATATCATGTTGCGATTTTAAACGTCTTGCCTTTGCTCTTAAATCGAAAATTGAGAGTGAAGGAGTATCATCAATAAATAAAGGTGCTTTTTCTAAGTCTTTTACTTTAACACTTAATTGTTCCCATTCATGCTTTTCTAATTTTCCTGTTCTTAATTTTTCAGAAGACAATCCAGTTTCCGAAGAAATTAAACGAGTAATTAACTGTACCGATGACATCTCAAGAGAGAAAACAGCAACGGCATGATTAAAATCGATAGCCATATTACGAGCCATAGACAATACAAAAGCCGTTTTACCCATACCTGGACGTGCAGCAATAATAATCAAATCAGACGGTTGCCAACCTGAAGTCACTTCGTCAAGTTTATCGAACCCAGTGGCAATACCACTTAATCCTTCTTTACCAGCAATTTCTTCAATTCGTTTTTTAGCTTGAATTACTAAACTTTGTGCTGTTTCAGAACTACGCTTAATATTTCCTTGAGTTACTTCATAAAGCTTTGATTCGGCTTTATCCAACAAATCAAATACATCGGTGGTTTCATCATATGAATCTTCAATAATTTCTGAAGAAATTTTAATCAAACTTCTTTGAATATATTTCTGTAAAATAATTCTAGAGTGAAACTCAATATGAGCCGATGATGAAATTTTTTGAGTAAGCTGAATTAGATAGAAATCACCCCCAGACAAATCCAGTTTACCCATCTTTTTCAATTGGGCAGAAACTGTTAACAAGTCAATGGGTTGAGAGTCATTAAATAAGGTGACAATTGCCTCAAAAATGTATTTGTGAGCATCTTTGTAAAACGCATCGGGCTGTAGAATATCAATTACTTCATCTACCCCTTTTTTGTCAATCATCATAGCCCCCAATACCGCTTCTTCTAGGTCAAGAACCTGCGGAGGGAGTTTACCTTTTTCTAAATTTATAATCGTAGTTTTATCTACTCTTACAGGGTTAATGTTTCGGATATTTTCCATGTTTCAAAGGTAGTCAAAAATTAAACTTTTATATTTTTGACTTGTTAATATAAAGTGTTGAAAACAATTCTTTTTTTGTTGATAACCAAAAAAAAATCCGAAACAATAAGGCTTCGGATTCTTTTAACTAAATGTAGTTAGTTATTCGTTGTACTGCCCCATTTTGCTGTATTTATCCATTCTTTGGGCAATTAAATCGTTTGTTGATAAGTCTTTTAATTCTTCAAAACCTTTTACAATATAATCTTTAACAAATTTAAAACCTGCTTCTTTATCACGGTGGATTCCTCCAAGTGGTTCAGGGATAATATCGTCTACTAAATTATTTGCTTTCATATCCATAGCAGTTAATTTTAAAGCTTCTGCAGCTTGCTCTTTATATTCCCAGCTTCTCCATAGAATAGACGAACAAGATTCTGGTGAAATAACAGAATACCATGTATTTTCCATCATGTATACTCTATCTCCAACACCAATTCCTAAAGCACCTCCTGAAGCGCCTTCACCAATAATAACTGTAATAATTGGCACTTTAAGACGAATCATTTCAAGAATATTTCTTGCAATAGCTTCACCTTGCCCTCTTTCTTCAGCTTCAAGACCAGGATAAGCACCTGGAGTATCTACTAAAGTTAATACAGGGATATTAAATTTTTCAGCCATTTTCATTAAGCGTAACGCTTTACGGTAACCTTCTGGATTAGCCATACCAAAATTACGTAACTGACGCATTTTAGTATTAATACCTTTTTGTTGACCAATAATCATGAATGATTGACCATTTATTTTTCCTAAACCACCAACCATTGCTTTATCATCACGTACACCACGATCACCAAATAATTCTAAAAAAGTATTATTTGTTAAGTTTGCAATATGCTCTAATGTATAAGGTCTATTGGGATGTCTTGACATTTGGACACGTTGCCATGCAGTCAAGTTAGCGTATAATTGTTTCTTGGTTTCTTCTAATTTTTGAGTAATGTTTTCACAAGTTGCAGTTACATCAACTTGAGAGTCTTCACCAATTTGTTGGCATTTTTCTAATTGTTCCTCAAGCTCTTTGATAGGCAGCTCAAAATCTAAATATTCCATAAGATTTTTTGGTTTTTATTCTTATTTGAATTAACAAAGATAAAGTTTTCGTTTGAGTTTAAAAGTAAATTTTAAAGTTTATCAACAGACAAGACTTACATATCTATTTTTCAGACAATTACTTACTTCTATTTTTAAAAACACCATTTAATATTACTGTTGCTAAAATAATAAAAGCACCAATATAAAATTGAGAACTCATCTTTTCTTTATCATTAAAAACAATCAATGCCAATATAATACCGTAAATAGGTTCTAAGTTTATAGTAAGCATTACCGTATAAGGACTTAAGTATTTCATAACTCCTACTGAAGCAATAAAAGCTAGCACATATTATATGTGGTCTCGGGGTATGCC
>CBFHBH010000114.1:0-6679 GCA_965653735.1 uncultured Flavobacterium sp.
AATTTTAGCCTTTTTTTTTAACAATTCATTTTGTAATTAATTATTTACCTCTTACTTTTGTCACAATAACGTATTGTAATCAAATAAAATTAAGTATGAAACATCTTAACAAACTTTTTGTTTCCATGTTGATGGTAGCTGGTTTGAGTGCCAATGCACAAAGCAGTGATAATCCGTGGGCAATATCTTTCGGAGCCAATGCAGTAGATACTAGAACTAGTGCAGGTATGAGAGATGCAAATATCAAAGACCACTTTTCACAATTTTTCAATGTTAAAGAGAACTGGAATATTATTCCTTCAGTTTCTTATTTGACTGTTTCAAGAAATGTTGGTGGAAGTTTCTCAGTAGGTGTTACTGGGTCAGTTAACAAAATTACTAAATGGGTTGACTGGGTTGGTCCTTCTGCAAACTCTGTAGAAACATACAATCCTGGTGATTTAATGTACTACGGTGCTGATGCTAAAATTGCTTACAGCTTAAAAAATTTAATTGGAATCAAATGGTTTGATCCTTCAGTTCATGTTGGTGGAGGTTACACTTGGATGGGTAAACAATCTGCTGGAAACGCAAATGCTGGAGCTGGTTTAACTTTATGGTTGACTGAGCAAGTAGGTTTATCATTAAGTTCTACTTACAAAAAAGCATTTTCTGATAGAGTTGATGAGCAAGGAGCTTTGGATGTTCCTTCAATATTCCAACACATGGCTGGTCTTACTTTCCAATTTGGTGGTAAAGATACAGATGGTGATGGTATCTATGATAAAGATGATGCTTGTCCAGATGTTGCTGGTTTAAAAGAATTCCAAGGTTGTCCAGACAAAGATGCTGATGGTATCCAAGATAAAGACGATGCTTGTCCTGAAGTTGCTGGTCCAAAAGAATTAAACGGTTGTCCTGATACAGACGGTGACGGTATTGCTGATAAAGATGATGCTTGTCCTGAAGTTGCTGGTTTAGCGAACTTACAAGGTTGTCCTGATGCTGACGGTGACGGTGTTGCTGACAAAAACGATAAATGTCCTACTGTGGCAGGTCCAAGAGATAACGGAGGTTGTCCATGGCCAGATACTGATGGTGACTCAGTTCTTGACAAAGATGACAAATGTCCAGATGTTAAAGGTACTGTAGCTAACAATGGTTGTCCTGAAGTAAGCGAAGACGTAATGAAAAAATTAAACGACTACGCTAAAACTATCTTATTTGACACTAATAAAGCTACTTTCCAACAAAGAACTTTCCCTGTGTTACAAGCTATGGTTGCTATCTTAAAAGAGTACCCATCTTCTAACTTCTCTATCGAAGGTCACACAGATTCTGATGGTAAAGATGCTGCTAACCAAAAATTATCAGAAATTAGAGCTGCTGCTGTTGTTACTTATTTAGTAGAAAATGGTATTGAAGCTTCAAGATTAACTTCTGCTGGTTTTGGTGAGTCTAAACCAATCGCTTCTAACAAAACTAAAGCTGGTAAAGCTCAAAACAGAAGAGTTGAAGTGAAATTAGTAAAATAATTTCCTCTGAAATAAATTCTTTAAAACGCTCCGATTAGTCGGAGCGTTTTTTTATTTTTATAAAATGACTCAAACCTCTTTTTTAGATAAGTTAGCCAATTATATTGTTAATGAAAAACAATATTCTTTTTCGGATATTGTAATTGTTTTGCCTAATAAAAGAGCTAAAATTTTTTTATTAGAATCTTTTAAAACCTATTTAAAAGATTATTTTTTTGCACCCAAAATTGTAAGTGTAGAAGACTTTGTTCAAGAAATATCAGGTGTAAGAAGTATCGATAATATTGAGTTACTATTTGAGTTTTTTGAAGTTTATTCATCTCTTACAATATCAGATAGAAGACAAGATTTTGAACAATTTGCGAATTGGGCAAAAATGCTATTGCAGGATTTTAATGAAATTGATAGATACCTTATAAATCCTGATTATGTTTTTTCGTATTTGAAAGACATCGAGGTCCTTAAAAGGTGGGATTTATCTCCAAGCGATACTACTGAAATTATAGACAAACAACTTGAGTTTTGGGATAGTTTGCCCAAATACTATGAAGCTTTTTATAATCATCTTTTAAAAAAGAAAATTGGTTATCAAGGTCTTATTTATAGAGAAGCTGTAAAAAATGTTGAGGTATTTTCATCTAAAATAAAAGAAAGTAAAGTCCTATTTGCCGGATTCAATGCTTTGAACCAAGCGGAAGAAAGAATTATACAATATTTGATTTCTCAGAATAAGGCAGAAATTCTTTGGGATATAGATGAAGTCTTTTTAAAGGATTTACATCATGATGCTGGGCTTTTTGCAAGACGATTTAAAGAGCAATGGAACTATTACAATACGAATCAGTTTCAGTGGATAGTTAATGAGTTTTCTAAAGAGAAGAATATAGAGATAATTGGTACTTCAAAATCTGTTGGTCAGGCAAAAATTGTATCTCAAATTATACAAGAAAAATCAGGTGATACTTCTCTAGATAATTTAAGCAAAGTAGCTTTAGTGCTTGGTGATGAAAATTTATTAATTCCAGTTTTACATTCTTTACCAGAAAACGTAAGGAGTCTTAACATTACTATGGGTTATTCAAGTAAAAATAATCCTGTCCAAATTTTAGTTGCTAAATTGTTCAAAATGCACAGCCATGCATTAAAAAGGAATCCTGAGAGTTATCTTTTTTACTATAAAGATGTTTTGGAACTTCTTTCAAATCCAATTATTGAGCCTTATGTTGATGCTTCAGATTTAATCAATTTGATTAAAAGGAACAACTACACTTTCATAACACATAATAGGGTAACAAATCTTAAGGAAGACAGCAACTCTTTCTTTAATATAATCTTTAAAAAATGGAATGAAAAACCCCTTGATATTCTTCAGAATATTAAAGAATTATTACTTTTAATTAAAGATGAGCTTAATCATCAAAAAGAGGAAGATAAACTGGTTAAAACCTTTCTGTATTCTATTTTCAAGACAATAAATCAATTGTTGTCATATTGTTCGAAGAATAGTTATGTTAACTCGGTAGAAATACTTCAAAGTCTTTACAAACAAGTTATCGATTTAAGTGAAGTGTCTTTTGAGGGAGAACCATTGCTTGGATTACAAGTGATGGGCGTTTTAGAAAGTCGTGTTTTAGATTTTGAAACGGTTATAATTACATCAATGAATGAAGGTAAATTTCCTTCTGGAAAGTCTAATAATTCATTTATTCCGTATGATATAAAAAGAGAAATTGGTCTGCCAACATTCAAAGAAAAAGATGCAATTTATTCGTACCATTTTTATCATCTTTTACTTAGAGCAAAAAATATTTATTTATTGTATAATACAGAAAATGAAGGTTTAGATGGAGGTGAGAAAAGTAGATTTATTACACAATTAGAAGTAGAAAAAAGAAATAGTCATAATCTTTCGCATCGAATAATTCAGCCATTTATTCCTAATATCGCCTATCAAAGTATGGAGATTGGTAAAACGGAATTGGTTTTACAACGTCTTAAACAAATTGCAACTGATAAGGGTTTTTCGCCTTCGGCTTTAACAACTTATATTCGTAATCCTATTCAATTTTATTTTCAACGAGTACTCTCTATTAGAGAAGTTGATGAGGTTGAAGAAAATATTGCCTTAAATACTTTAGGAACAATTATTCATGGAGCTTTGGAAGAATTATATAAACCTTATTTAAATCAATTCTTGTCCGTTGGAATAATTGACGAAATAATTAGTTTGTCAAATAGTGAAATAGAAAAACAATTTAGAGAAGTTTATAAAGAAGGAGAAATTAAAAAAGGTAAAAACCTTTTAGCATTTGAAGTTGCAAAACGCAATATTTATAATTTTTTAAGTGAAGAAAAAAAGTTAATTGAAAAAGGTGATACAGTTAAGATTATTGCTTTAGAAGTTGGATTAGAGCGAAACTTAGAAGATGCACGATTGCCATTTCCTGTGAAAATTGCTGGAAATGTTGACAGAATAGAAATACGGAATGGAAAACTAAGGATAACTGATTACAAAACTGGTAAAGTTGAACTAAGAAGTCTTCAATTAAAAGAATGGAATGGACTTACTGCTGATTTAAAAAATGATAAAATTATTCAGCTTTTGTGTTATGCTTTTATGTTTGAAGAACAAACAAAAGGTCTTGATTTAGAGGTTGGTATTGTGTCGTTTAAAAACATGAAATCTGGATTCATGCCTTTTGGTATTAAAGAAGGTAAAGAGGTAGGCTCTTTAGTTACTTCACAAACGTTAGAAGATTTTAAAAATGAACTTATCGAATTAATTCTGGAAATTTTAAACCCTGAAATTGATTTTAAAGAAAACACCTAAATTTTTTCAAAGAAATTCAGTAAAATAGACCCTAAAACATCTCGATTTTCGATGTGACTCATGTGGCCGTCAGGTAAAGTGATGAGTTCAACTTCAGTACCCTCGATTTGAGAAATATTATCTTCGTAATTTAAAACAGGATCTTTTTTTCCTAAAATTAAAAGAATTGGTAATGTTGCTTGATGTAAAATAAATTCTCTGTCTTTTCTTGCTTTCATTCCTTCTAATGCAGAAATGATGCCTTGTAAAGATGTTTTTAACGCTTCTTGTTTTACGGCTTCAATTTCATCGGTTAACTTTTCTCGATTTTCTTCACTAAACAAATTAGCAATAGACATGCCTACGAAAACAGAAGCATTTTGTTTTACAGCTTTAATGGCACGCATTCGGTTTAGTTTGCGTTCTTGACTGTCTTCTTTTGATGTTGAATTAAGTAATACAATTCCCTTTACCATATCAGGATATAATTCGGCAAAAGCCAAAGATACATAGCCGCCCATTGAATGTCCTACAAATATTGATTGAGAAATACCTAAGTGATATAAAACTGCATGAACAGCATCAGCCATATCTTCCATGGTGTGCATGTAACTCATGTTTTCAGTTTGTCCGTGACCTAATAAGTCAATCGTAATAACTTGATATTTTTTTGAAAAATTATCAATATAAAAATCCCACATTGTAGAATTTTCTAAAAAACCATGTAGTAAGACCAAAGGAGTTCCTTTCCCGTTTAAGGAGTAGGAAATTTGGGTATTTTTATAGTAAACGGTACTCAACACTTTCTTTTTAAGAATACAAAATTAATCTTAGTTTATGATTTAAGAAAGTCAAATAGTGATTTATAATATTCTTGTTCTGTATCAAGCCAACCGTAGTGTCCGCAATGATCAAGATAAATTACTTTTGAATTCTTTAAAACCGAATGAGCAATTTCGGCAGTTTCAGGTTTTATGATGTCTTGTTTTCCTTGTATGATTAATACGGGCTGATTGAAGTCTTTTAATTTAGGTTTACAATCAAATTTAATTTTTTGAAGGTTATCCCAAATTAATTGGTTAATTGTAGAATTTCCTTGTGTGAGTCTTTCGGCTAGAATGGGAATATATTTTTTATTGTATAAATAGGCAGGAGCTAGTGCACGACCTCTGCCTAATAACGTTTTTTTGCTGGTATCGCCATTTGCTATTTTGTTATCGTAATAATTCAAAGAATCACGTTCTGTTTTGGATAATTTTGAATTAATACTAGCCGAAACATATTCCGTTAAACCTAAATCAACTCCGCCTGAAGCAGAAAATACAATTTTGCTAATAGTTTTGGGATAAATCGTAGCATAGTGTGCAGCCATAATTCCTCCAAAAGAATGACCTAAAATAGACCATTTTTCTATTTTTAAATGCTTTCTGAGTGATTCTATATCTTCGGCCATCAATTTCATAGTAATGGTTTCTGGGTTTAATTCTTTTAAAATAGATTTTCCAGTTCCTCGTTGATCATATAATATGGTTTGATATTTCTCGCTCAGTTTTTTAGCCAATGCTTCAAAACCATTACTGTTCATACCTGGACCTCCATTGATGATTAATAAAGGTTCGCCTTTTCCATAAATTTTATAGAATGTTTTTGAATCATCAGTATTGGTAGAATAGCCTTCGGTTTGGGCATTTAAATTAAACACTGTTAAAACTAAAAGTAGATATATTAATTTTTTCATGATCTATTTAATTGAAGTAAATGTATAAAAAACGCCCCACAATTGTGAGGCGTCATTCATCTATAATTCTTTTATCTATTCTCTAATATTAAGCATTCATCAAGCTTTCAATCTCATCAGCTTCGATAGGAATATTGCGCATTAAGTTGAAAGGTTCTCCCTTTTCTTGAATTACCACATCATCTTCTAAACGAATACCAAATCCTTCTGCTGGGATGTAAATGCCAGGTTCTACAGTGAATACCATATTAGCTTGCATTGGTTCATGTAATAGTCCGTAGTCATGAGTGTCTAAGCCTAAATGGTGAGATGTTCCATGCATGAAATATTTTTTATATGCTGGCCAATCAGGGTTTTCGTTTTGAACATCGGCTTTGTCAATTAAACCTAAACCTAACAATTCAGAAGTCATCACTTTACCAACTTCGATATGGTATTGTTTCCAAAGTGTTCCTGGAACCAGCATTTTAGTGGCTTCATTTTTCACATTCAAAACTGCATTGTAAACAGCGCGTTGTCTATCTGTAAATTTTCCTGAAACAGGAATTGTTCTTGTTAAGTCGCTTGAATAGTTTGCGTATTCAGCACCAACATCTAATAATAATAAATCACCAGCCT
>CBFHBH010000115.1:0-6678 GCA_965653735.1 uncultured Flavobacterium sp.
TTGGCAACAACATGTTGATTACAAAATGGAAGTCAATATGGACGTGAAAACCTATCAATACAAAGGAAAACAGACTTTAGTATACACCAACAATTCACCTGATACTTTAAAAAGGGTATATTTCCATTTGTTTAATAATGCTTTTCAACCCAACAGTCCAATGGATGCGCGATTAAAAGCAATCAAAGATCCAGATGGTCGTATGGTAACCAAAGTAAAAGTTGGAGACAAGGAAACAAAAGAAAGCCGAATTTCAGCTTTAAAACCAAACGAGATTGGTTATTTGTATGTAAATAATTTAAAACAAGATGGCATTGCTGTAAACAACAAGCTAGTAAGTACGATTCTTGAAGTAGATTTAGCAAAACCATTGTTACCTAAAACCTCAACTACATTTACTTTAGATTTTGACGGACAAGTTCCTGTTCAAATTCGCCGTTCAGGAAGAAACAACAAGGAAGGTATCGAACTTTCAATGGCGCAATGGTATCCTAAATTGGCCGAATATGATCTTGATGGTTGGCAAGCTGATCCTTACATTGCTCGTGAATTTCACGGAGTTTGGGGTAATTTTGATGTAAAAATTACAATAGATAAAAATTATGTATTAGGAGCAAGTGGATACTTACAAAACGGAAACGAAATTGGTAAAGGCTATGAAGACAATGGAGTAAAAGTTATTTATCCTAAAAAAACAAAAACTTTAACATGGCATTTCAACGCTCCTAACGTGCACGATTTCACTTGGGCTGCAGACAAAGATTACATTCACGACAAATTAGTGCGTCCTGACGGTGTTACACTTCATTTCTTATATCAAAACAAATCTGAATTTATTCAAAACTGGAAAAATCTTCAACCTAAGACTTCTCAATTAATGGATATTTACAATAAAACGGTTGGTCAATATCCTTACAAACAATATTCAGTAATTCAAGGCGGTGATGGTGGTATGGAGTACGCTATGTGTACTTTAATACTAGGAGAAGGAACAGAAGAAGGTTTAGTAGGAGTAACTGCTCACGAAATGGCACATTCATGGTTCCAACATGTTTTGGCAACAAATGAAGCAAAACACAGCTGGATGGATGAAGGATTCACCACTTGGTTAGAAAACTACGGAATCAATGAAATTGCTGAGAAAAAAGTAGCCAATCCACACGAAGATTCATACAAAGGATATGCTTCATTGGTAAAATCTGGAAAAGAGCAATCACAAGCAACTCATGCTGACAGATATGATGAAAACCGTCCGTACAGTATTCAAGCCTATAGTAAAGGAAACATCTTCTTATCACAATTGGAGTACATCATTGGAAAGGAAAACCTACATAAAACGTTACAACGTTACTATGCAGATTATAAGTTTACACATCCAACCCCAAAAGATATCAAACATGTTGCAGAAAAAATTACTGGTGCCAACCTTGATTGGTATTTGACCGATTGGACACAAACCACAAATACTATCGATTATGGGATTAAGCAAGTATCTGAAAACGGCAATACAACCAAAGTAACTCTAGAAAGAATTGGTCGTATGCCAATGCCTTTAGATGTTATTGTTACTTACGAAGATGGAAGTCAAGAGTTATTTTATGTTCCTCAAACATTACTTCGTTGGTCGAAACCTAACGAAAGTGGAATGAAAAGAACCGATTTAGAAGGTTGGGACTGGGCTTATCCTACTTTTGATTTCACAATCAACTCTCAAAAATCAAATATTAAATCTATTGTGATTGACAACAGTGGTTTAATGGCCGATGTGAATAGAGAAAACAATGTTTACTTTAAAAAATAAACATTAATTAAACATCAACGAAAAAACCACAACCTATAATAAAGTTGTGGTTTTTTATTTCAAGACATATTTTAAGCAACTAAATTATAAATACTCTAGTGTATACCCTGGCACTTTATCTATTTTATATGAGATAGTCAATGTTTGCACTTCGTTTGTTTTTATTGGAATTTTCAAGAAAATAGGTAAAGTCAAACCGCTTTCATTCATCAAAATTTCCTCATCTTCAAAAACTTTTATTCTAGTAATCAGTGCTAGATTATTATAATCCGACTGTTGCTTATTAGAAGACAGTTCTATTTTTTCTTGAGCGAGAATTTGTGTGTCAGAATTATTAAAATCAAACGTTAAATCTATATGTGATTTTTTATTTATCTCTATCAATCTCTTTATTGGCAAACAATATGAATTCTCATTTGTTTCATGAGTTCTATTTACAAAACCGCTGTGATTCATCCAACATATATCTAGAGCCAATTGCTCAGGAATCAATATAACAGGTTGAGGTATTTGTCTAAGCAAATTAATAGTTATGGGTACTTGTTGTTCTACAACTAAACCTCTCTGCAAGGTTTCACTCAATACAATGTCTATATTTTCTGGGTTTTCAATTTTATATTTTGTAGCATCTTCGTTTTTATAAGCAACAACATGACCATCAAAATCCAATCGTTGAATAAGATCTTTCATAAAACCGAAACTTTCAGTATTTATTTCTATCAAAGTTGCCTTTAATTCCTTAGGAGTATAATATGCAAAAACAGGTAAAAGCAAAGTAGCAAATGGTCCCGTACCCGCATACAAAATATGAATTGTCTCTTTCCCTTGTTGCTTAAGTTTCTCAATTGCTTTAAAAACACCATTGATAAACTTTTTGGTTCTTAGGATATCTTCCAAACACATAGCCGCCCATGTTGTTCCTATTGCCTTACCATTTGAAGAATGAATATCCTGTCGACTTTCATCTGAATAAATATCAATGTTTGTCAGTGTGTATATAATTTGCTTATAAGTGTTAATCGCCGAAGAAAGCTCCAGAAAATCGATTTCCTCTTTCTGAAAAACTGCTCCAATCTTCAACAATTCATCTCTATAATGCTGCATCTTTTTATTTCAAAAATACATAAAAATAAATACATACTTCTCGAGATTTTTATTCAAACAGAAAGGCAATAATCTTCATAATGATTATTGCCTTTCTTTAGAATTATATACAATTATTGCTTGATTACCTTAGTAGAAAATTGCTTTTGTCCTTGATTGAAATGAATAATATAAATTCCTGTTGATAAACTGCCTCCGAAAGAAACTGTTTGATTGGCTTTTAGATTCTCCTGATGTTGTATAACAGTTCCCACTACATTAACAATATCCATAGTTATTGGTTCTTTAGCATCTTCCGAAAATACATTTGCATTAAACTCTCCCGAACTAGGATTAGGATAAATTTGTGTTTTTAAAGTTTGTTCTTTTTCCATTTCTGCCACTTCTTCTATAATTCCTTTTTGTGTCAATGCCGAATTAAAAGTCACCGTTCCTGTAGCAATGGTTACATTGTCTGGGTCAAATTGAACTGTACTTGGTGTAAAAGGTAGCGTAATTGTAATTTTATTCGTTCCTGTTGGTGTCCCAATAATACCATTTCCAGCCAAAGACAAATTACCACCATTATCGTATAAAATGATGTCTTGAGAAGTTCCAGAAGCATTTTTAACTCTAATAGCTACAGGCATTCTAAAATAAGTTACGTTAGAATTAGAACTTCTGGTTTGATTCAACTTCAAAGTAATTGCCGTTCCCACATTATTCCATTCTAGAGCGTAACTTGGTGTACCAACTCCATTCACCCAATCTGTAAAAAAACCAGTCAGATTGGCTCCGCCTAAAGCCGTTTCGAAATGCTGTCTTAAATTATCAGTGTCAGCTGACTTATAAGCTAGACTGGGATCTGTAACATAGTTTTTAGTAGCTTCAAAAAACTTAGTATCTCCCGAAAGCGCTCTCAACATGGAAACAATCATTGCGCCACGATCATACACGGCTGTTGTATTCGCCCCAGTCCAAACGGTATTTGAGTTGCTTACATTAGCTATATAAACGGGTACAGTAGTCGTTCTAGCTGAACTCTTAAGCGACGTTCTTCTTGATAAGGCACTTACACCTAATGATGGTATTTGTTCGGCAGCCAAGACCTCCATATAAGACGCAAATCCTTCGTTTAACCATAAACTATTCCAAGTCTTACACGTTACTGCATCACCAAACCACTGATGGGCTACTTCATGTGCTATTGTTGACCAACTTGTTAGTCCTCCTGAACTTAATCCAATATTGGTTTGGTGTTCCATTCCTCCTGAAAACCCAAATTCATATACACCAAATTTTTCATTTTTAAATGGATAGTCTCCAAACTTTGAACTAAACAATTGTAATTCCAATTTACAGAAATCTAGAGCATTCAATATGGAAGTATAAGAACTTCTGTTGAACAACTGATAAATAACTGGAACACTTGTAGTACCAATGGTTACTGGAGTTCTATTAAATTCTGTAAACTTGGCTACACAAATACTCACCAAATAAGATGCTATAGGATATTGATGTCTATAGGTATATTTTGTATTTGTTCCGCTAACAACTGTTTTAAAGAGCTTTCCTTGAGTTGCCACTTTAAAGGCTGATGGAGAACTTACGGTTATATCCATTGTTTCTACTTTATCCTGCATATCAGCTTTACAAGGCCACCAATCTTTGTCTTCATAAGATTCTGATAACGTATAGATATAATTACTGCCATTATAAGACGTTTTCTGATAACCCAAAGCTTGTCCGCTAGCGGCTGGAGGAACACCCCTGTACGAAATTGTCACTGAGTCCAATACATTGTTTGCTAATGGAGTTGGTAATGTTATTGTTAGCAGATTAACATTTCCGCTTGTTGGGAATGATTTTGAAATGGTATTTCCGTGGTACTTAACCACCAAACCAGTGTTGTTAAAAGAAGCTTTATTCAAATCGAATGTAATTGTACTTACATTTGAAGTTTTCGTAAGAAACTTTGTGGTTACTGTACCTCTGATATACTTAGTCGAATCGGGATTAACACGCCAGTAAATGTTATGATGTTTCACATCAATATTTGCTCCAGATCCACTTGTTCCAGACGTTTGGCCCATGACGGGTGCAGTTGCCGTTCCAATCAATACCAGGAACAGACTTAAGTTCTTAAAAAGATTTTTCATTATATTGGTTTTTAGGTTGTTATCAATAAATGTAACAAAAAAACATTAATTAAGAATATTCTTACAATTTATTTTAAATTCCTAAAGCAGAACGGATTAAAAAGGTCATTATTCAACTCTTTTATATTGAAGACAATCTTAGTATCTTTGCCCACACATGAGATTCACATACCCAAAACAAGAAAAACTTAAAAGCCGTACTTTGATTAACCAATTATTTTCTGAAGGAAAATCGGTTTCAAAATACCCGTTGCGTTTAGTGTATGTTCAAGTTGGGGAATTACAAGATTCAAAAATCAAATTAGGAGTTTCTGTTTCGAAAAAACATTTTAAGAAGGCTGTTGATAGAAATTATTTCAAACGTCTCTTGCGTGAAGCATATCGTCTTAATAAAGACATTTTATTGGAAGCTACAGAAGATAAAAACTATGCTTTTATGCTTTTATATCAAACTAAGGACAGACTAACCTTTCAGGAAATGAACGAAAAAACAATTCAGCTTTTTGAAAAGTTTCAAAAAACAATCAACGATAAATAATTTTTTATTTAATACAAACAAAAAAGAGTTGCTCAAAAAGCAACTCTTTTTTTATTCAATAGAATTAATAACCGTATTATAATTACAATTGAGGTCCTGCTTTTACAAGGCTTTGACCTTCTTCATTATCTGTATATTGAACAAAGTTTTTGATAAATCTTCCTGCTAAATCTTCTGCTTTAGTAGTCCACTCAGAAGCGTCAGCATACGTATTTCTTGGATCTAAAATATTTGTATCTACATTTGGCAATGCAGTTGGTACATTAAAATTAAATACAGGAATTACAGCGTTATCTGCATTTTCGATAGAACCATCTAAGATAGCATCGATTATAGCACGTGTATCTTTAATTGAAATACGTTTTCCTGTGCCATTCCAACCTGTGTTTACCATGTATGCTTTAGCATTATGCTCTTCCATCTTTTTCACTAACTCTTCACCATATTTTGTTGGGTGTAATGATAAAAATGCTTTTCCAAAACAAGCTGAGAAAGTTGGCTCAGGTTGAGTTACTCCTCTTTCAGTTCCGGCTAATTTAGCTGTAAAACCAGATAAAAAGTAATATTTTGTTTGTTCTGGTGTCAATTTAGAAACCGGAGGCATAACTCCAAAAGCATCAGCAGTTAAGAAGATAACTTTAGTCGCATGACCCGCTTTAGAAACTGGAGTCACAATATTGTTAATATGATAAATAGGGTAAGAAACACGTGTGTTTTGTGTCACTGAACCATCTTTAAAATCAATTTTACCATTAGCATCAACCGTCACATTTTCTAATAATGCATCTTTTTTGATTGCTCCGTAAATATCTGGTTCGTTTTCTTTGCTTAAATCGATCGTTTTTGCATAACAACCTCCTTCAAAATTGAAAACACCATCATTGTCCCATCCGTGCTCATCGTCACCAATTAATTCACGTTTGGGATCTGTAGATAAAGTTGTTTTTCCTGTTCCTGATAAACCAAAGAAAACAGCTACATCACCGTCTTTACCTTTGTTAGCTGAACAGTGCATAGACGCCATTCCTTGAAGTGGTAGATAATAGTTCATCATAGAGAACAACCCTTTTTTCATTTCCCCACCGTACCATGTTCCT
>CBFHBH010000116.1:0-6672 GCA_965653735.1 uncultured Flavobacterium sp.
GCAGTTTTTACTTTCTAATTTATACGCTTTTTAGTAACTTCGGCGTTAATTATTAAACAGTAATATCCTGCGATATGCAAGAAGAACAACACGACAACCTGCTTCAAGCAGACGGAAACACAGCAGCTACAACGCAAAATATTGCAAATGAAGCTATTGAAACAATAGAAAATTTAAATGCTGAGGCTAGCGAACACACATCGACTGAAGACAGCCATGACTTTCCTATGCTTGATTATGAAGCAATGGACATGGACAAATTAGTGGTTGAACTGGAACATGTGGTGGCTAAAGAAAATATTTTGGCAGTAAAAGACCATGTTGAGGAAATCAAAACAGCATTTTTATCTAAATACAACCACTTTATTGAAGAAAAAAAGGAAGAATTCCTTCATGATAACCCAAATTCTACAGAAGAATTTGAATATCATTTACCTTTAAAAACAAAATTTGATTCGTTATACAATAACTTCAAAACGAAGAAAAATAATCACTTTAAAAGTTTAGAATCAAAACTTAAGGAAAATCTTCAGAAACGTTTAGCACTTATTGAAGAGTTGAAAACATTGATTAACCCAAGTGAAAACATTGGTGATAATCTAAAAAAATTCAACGATTTACGTGAACGTTGGAAAAATGCCGGAGCTATTCCTAAAGACAAATACAATCACGTCTGGAATAACTATCATTTTCATGTTGAGAATTTTTATGATTATTTACATCTTGACCGCGAAGCGCGTGATTTAGACTTTAAACACAATTTAGAGTTAAAGTTAAAAATAATTAGCCGAGCAGAAGATTTACTTAAGGAGCAAGATGTGTTTAAAGCTTTTAGAGAGCTTCAATCGTTACACAAAATCTGGAAAGAAGAAATAGGTCCTGTTTCCAGAGAAAAACGCGAAGAAATCTGGCAGAAATTTAGTGAAGTTACCAAGCAAATGCACGAAAAAAGAGAAGGCTTATTTGCTCAACAACACGAAATTGAATTACAAAATCTTGCTAAGAAAAAAGAAGTCATTGCTGCCATAGAAACTATAGCAACTGAACACGTAGAGGTACACTCTGGATGGCAAGCTCAAATAAATAAAATTGAAGCTTTACGTCAAGAATTCTTTTCTACAGGTAAAGTCCCTGCAGATGTAAATGAACAAACTTGGAGCGATTTCAAAACAGCTGTTCGTAATTTTAATGCACATAAAAACTCATTTTATAAAGACATTAAAAAAGAACAACAAAACAATCTTGACAAAAAAAACGCTCTAGTAGCTCGTGCTAAAGAATTACAAGACAGTGATGATTTTGCAAATACTACACCAATCATGAAAAAAATCCAGGAAGAATGGAAACAGATTGGTCATGTTCCTCGCAAATTTTCTGACGCTGTTTGGGCTGAATTTAAGGGAGCTTGTAATCATTATTTTGATAGACTACACGCTGTAAGAAATGAAAATGAAGCTGTAGAAATTGAAGCTTTTGAAAAGAAAAAAGAATATTTAGAAACTGTTCGCCTTTTTGAGTTTACGGGAAATCATAAAACGGATTTAGACGGTATCAAAAAACATATTGAAACTTGGAAAAGTTTCGGAAAAGTTCCATTCGCAAGACGTCATATTGAAGGTAAATTCAATAAAATACTGGATGCTTTATTTGAAAAATTAAGTTTGAGTAAAAAGGATGCTGAAATGATGCGTTTTAACAATCGTATTGAACAATTGACTGATTCAAATGATTCTAGAGCTCTCGATAATGAAAAGATCTTTATTCAGCGTAAAATTGAGGAAGTTCAAAAAGAAATTTTCCAATTAGAGAATAATATTCAGTTTTTTGCTAATGCTAAGAAAGATAACCCAATGGTTGTAGAAATCAATAAGAATATTGAACGTCACAAAGACGAACTTGCAACCTGGAAAGAGAAGCTTAAACAACTTAGAAGTTTATAATATAAAAAAGCCTAGCAATTTGTTAGGCTTTTTTTATTATTCTTCTTTTACAATTAATATGGAAGCTTTGAATCCTGTGGCTAAATTCCACTTGTTTGATGAAATAATTCCTCCATTATCATCATAAACTTTAAACTCAGCCGTATTAGGTCCCGAAGAACCTTGGTTTAATGCTTCGAACTCAACTTTATTGATTCCTTTTATTAATCCCAAATCTAATTTTCCGAATGAGCCTTCTAAATATACATAATCAACAACTACCACACCATTTACCCAAATTCTAATCAGATCACCGTCAACAAATTCATGATCTCGATAAACTATTTTAGCCGATCCAGATTTTGTTTTAAAATCTCCTAAAAATTGATTTCCTCTATATACTTTTGCATCGTCTTCTGGTTGAAAAGGCTTGTTTAATTTCTTTTCAAAATCTAAACCAGGTTTTAAATCACTTTTAGGCTGTTGCATTCCCAGTTTTGTATCCAAATTTGGCACTTCATATACCTTTTTAGATGATTTAAACATTTTGGGTTCAAACGGTTTAGAAATCGAATATTGAGGAGCTTCAATTTGATCTTCTGGCTTTTTATCTGGTAACGGAGTATCGGTTCTGGGTATAGCAATAGACTTTATGGGTTTTACTTCTTGAGCAAAACCTACAACGGGTAATAAAATCAATAATGCTATTATTTTTTTCACAATCTAAATTTATCAAAAATTATTCCAATTTATTTTTCAAAATCATACTCTCTTTCAACCAAAGCTATTCTTACCTTATAAGACTCGTACCATTTTTGTCTTCCTATTTGCTGTGCTTGTAAATGATCTAGATTACTTTTCCAGTTTTTAATAGATTCCAAATCTTTCCAATAGGAGACTGTGATTCCAATTTCATTACGAGCAGATTCCACTCCCAGAAAACCTTCTTGTTGTTTGGCCATATCAACCATAAGGTTTGCCATTTCTGCATAACCTTGTTCAACTTCTGTTCTTACCGATGTAAAAATTACGGCATAATAGGGTGGTTTCATATTTTTAGGGTTTCAAATGCTTTATATACTGCCAAATGTAAAATATCTCCATGGTTAGCATCTCCAAAGAAAGAAAAATGACTTTCTATATTCTTCTTATGCTTTGATAAAATATCATAAAGTCTTTTAGCATCATTTTCCATTACTTTCCCTTCTTTACCAACTCCAACAAATACTTTTGTTTTTTGATTAAAATCTGGTTTTGAAAATTGAGGGATGACTTTAAACAACGATTCATTGTCCCACCAAATACTTGGACTAATAATAATATAGTTAGTAAAAAGTGTTGGTTTTTTATACAATATTTCGGTAGCCAAAAGCCCTCCTAAAGATTGTCCGATAATGGTTTTACTATTAGTAGTTTTATATTTAGTTTCTATAAAAGGCTGCAATTCTTTTTCAAGGAAGGAAATAAACTTTTCTGATTCACCTGTTGTTGGATAATCCTTTTTGTCCTTTTCTATTGTCGTAGGGAATGTAAAATCACGCTTACGATCAACATTTGAAATACCTACCAAAATAGATTTAGAAACCATATTTACCCATTCATAATTTCCATACTGCAAAATTCCCGCTATGTGAATAAAATCTTCATTAGCTGAACCGTCTAAAAGATAAATAACAGGATACTCTTTTGTTGCATCATATTCTACCGGTAAGTATATGTTTAGTATTCGCTCTTCGTTTAAAACTTTCGATTGAATAGTTTCTACTTTACCCAAAACAAAATCCTTTTGTGCCGAAACTAAAAGACTAAAAAAAAGAGAAAGGACTAGTATTATTTTTTTCATGGTGATTATTTACATTTTCTTAGCTTCTTCCCAAAATACATCCATCTCTGCTAATGTCATTTCAGAAAGGTTTTTGCCTAAATCTTTGGCTTTTTGTTCTAAATACATAAACCGTTTTATAAATTTCTTATTGGTTCTTTCTAAGGCATCTTCGGGATTCACTTTTAAAAATCTAGCATAATTAATCATTGAAAATAACACATCGCCAAATTCGGCTTCTATCTTATCTTGATCATTAGTTTTTACTTCATGATGAAGTTCTTGCAATTCTTCCTGTACTTTTTCCCAAACCTGATGTGGTTCTTCCCAATCGAATCCTACTCCTTTTACCTTGTCTTGAATTCGGCTTGCTTTTACTAAGGCTGGTAAACTTTTGGGAACTCCTTCCAGTACTGATTGTTTCCCCTCTTTAAGCTTGATCTTTTCCCAATTTTGTTTTACCTCTTCTTCATTTTCTACTACTACATCTCCATAAATATGAGGATGACGATGAATTAATTTATCGCAAATATCATTTGCCACATCTGCCATATCAAAGCTTTTGGATTCGCTTCCTATTTTAGCATAAAAAACGATATGAAGTAGTAAGTCACCAAGCTCTTTTTTTACTTCTTCCAGATTATTATCTAAAATAGCATCACCTAACTCATAAGTTTCTTCAATAGTAAGATGACGAAGGGTTTGCAAAGTTTGCTTTTTATCCCACGGACATTTTTCACGTAAATCATCCATGATATCTAACAATCTATTAAAAGCGTCAAGCTGCTGCTGGCGTGAATTCATTAGTCTTATTTTTTTAATGTTCATTTTCTTTGCTTGCCCACACTTCGACAAGCTCAGTGTAACAAAAAAAGTGATTTTACTTCGTACAGTTCGACCTAAAGGTCTCGTGTGAGTAAAAATAAGAAATCCTGCAAATGAATATCACTTGCAGGACTTATAATTATGTTAAAACTTCGATTACTCTTTAGTTTTAGTTGCTTTTGCTTTCTTTGGTTTTTCTTCTGTAGCGGTTTCCTCAGTTTTAGCTTTTGCAGCTTTCTTAGGTGCTTTTTTCTCTTCTTCTACAACGATTAATCCTTTAGATTGAAGAATATTATACCAGTTTAGTACTTTTTTAATATCAGAAGCATAAACTCTATCTTGATCGTAGTCTGGTAATACTTCTAAAAAATAAGCTGTCAAAGCCGCTTTATCATCTTTTAATTGAGGTGCTTGACCATTGTTTTCTTTTGCAGCAATAGCTTTCATAACCTCAACAAGCGGTTTCTCTTCGCTGTAAGTATACATAGATATTTCTGACAATAAACTTACATTACTGCGTAAACCTACCGTGATTTTCTTTCCATCTACTAATGATTCAGCAACAAACCCAGTTCTTGTTTGTAATTTTAATGAGTACAATCCTGGTTTTCCAGAAATCGCTAATATTCTCTCTAAATTCATTTTTTATATATCTTATTTGTTAGTTTATCTACCTTTTTTTGGCCCTGCAAAACGCATTCTGTAATCTGGTCTTGCTTTTCCGTCCATTATATTTTGAAGCTTCTTTTTAATTAACGTCTTTTTCAATGACGATATTTTATCTGTAAACAAAACTCCTTCAATATGATCGTACTCGTGTTGAATAACTCTTGCAATCAATCCATCATAAACATCAGTATGTTTGGTGAAATTCTCGTCAAAATATTCAATAGTAATTTTTTCGTGACGGTACACATCTTCTCTAACATCCGGAATACTCAAACAACCTTCGTTAAAAGCCCACTCTTCACCTTCTTCCTTAACTATTTTAGCATTAATAAAAGTCTTTTTAAAACCTTTTAATTGCTCTGCTTCTTCTTTAGTTAAATCGTCACTATCGCTAAAAGGCTCAGTATCTACAATAAACAAACGAATTGCTAAACCTACCTGAGGGGCAGCCAAACCTACTCCACATGCATTATACATAGTGTCGTACATATTAGCAATCACATCGCTTAAATTAGGATAATCTTTAGTTATCTCTTCTCCTACTTTTCTTAAAACAGGATCGCCATAACCAACAATTGGATAAATCATTCTATTTCAATTTGGGCGTTCCCGCTAGTTGACTTCGAGAGTACTTCGACAAGCTCAGTATGACACCTCAGTCAACAATCGGTCAGGCTATTCGCGGTGCACGGCACCTTGCTTCTATCCTTAACGCATTTAATTTAGAGTGCAAAAGTAATTAAAAATGCTTTTAAACTTTCAATTTTAATACTTCATTTGTTTTTTTTCTGACTTGGTCACACAATTCTGTATTCTGACACAAACTTTGCCCGTAAGACGGAATCATGTTTTTTAGCTTATTTTGCCAAGCCTCAGATTTCATTTTCTCTGGAAAACATTTACCTAGTAATTCAATCATAATAGAAGTCGCAGTCGAAGCTCCTGGTGATGCTCCAAGCAGTACTGCCAATGAACCGTCATGAGCGGCAACCACTTCGGTACCAAACTCTAATACACCGTTTCCATCTTTATCTTTTTTGATAACCTGTACGCGCTGACCAGCTGTTTCTAAAACCCAATCTTCTTTTTTAGCCGAAGGGACATATTCTTTCAAAGCTTTCATTCTGTCCTTAGACGATTGGAAAACCTGCTCAATTAAATATTTTGTAAGTGGAATGTTTTTTATCCCTGCTCCTATCATTGGTTTTATATTGTCCAATTCGATTGATTTTATCAAATCGAAATACGAACCGTTTTTCAAAAACTTAGTCGAAAAACCAGCATAAGGACCAAAAAGCAATGCTTTTTCACCATCAATCATTCTGGTATCGATATGCGGAACCGACATAGGTGGTGCTCCAACAGAAGCTTTTCCATATACTTTAGCTGCGTGTTTTTTAATAACCTCTGGATTTGTACATTTTAACCACTGACCAC
>CBFHBH010000117.1:0-6610 GCA_965653735.1 uncultured Flavobacterium sp.
AGCAGGAAAAGAAAAATCAATACAACGCCGTCATCCTTGGGTTTTCAGTGGAGCTGTTTATGGCGTAACACAAGAAATCAATGATGGAGAAATGGTCGATGTAGTCGATTCAAACAACAACCATTTAGGAACGGGATATTTTAGTGATAAAGGAAGTATTGTAGTTCGATTGTTGACTTTTGCTAAAGAAACGTTTTCTGAGAATTTTTGGAAAGAGAAACTCCAGTCAGCATGGGAATTGCGTCTTAAATTATTGAATTTAGAAGTAACAAATGCTTTTCGTTTAATTCATGGTGAAGGTGACGGAATTCCAGGATTAATAATTGATTATTATGATAAAAACTGGGTGTTACAAGCACACTCATCAGGAATCTATTACCAAATAGAAAAAATAGCCGATGCTATAAAATCAAATTTTCCTGATTTTTGCGAAACAATTTACTGTAAGAGTTCAGGAACATTACCTAATACCGGAATCGATTATTTTTTATTTGGAACTAAACAAGAAACAACGGCTAAAGAAAACAACATTCTTTTCGCAGTAAACTGGGTTGAAGGTCAAAAAACAGGTTTTTTCTTGGACCAAAGAGATAATCGTAAATTGTTAGGAGAGTTTTCAAAAGACAAGAAAGTATTAAACACATTCTGTTACACAGGAGGTTTTTCTATTTATGCTATGAGTGCAGGAGCAGAACTTGTCACGTCGGTAGATATATCACAAAAAGCGGTTGACTTAGCAGCTAGAAATATGGAACTAAATTTCCCTAAGTCTAATCACAAAGCAGTAGCCGATGATGTGTTTAACTTCATGAAAGAAAATCATCAAATATATGATGTAATAGTTCTTGACCCTCCTGCTTTTGCAAAAAGTATTAAAAGTAAACATACAGCTACACAAGCTTATAAACGTTTAAATATTGCAGGTTTAAAAGCATTGGCACCAAAAGGGATTTTGTTTACATTTTCATGTTCACAGGTAATTGATGATGTTTTGTTTTACAACACCGTAGCAGCAGCAGCAATTGAAACAGGTAGAAATATCAGAGTACTGCACAAGTTAGGTCAAGGACCAGATCATCCAACAAATATTTACCACCCAGAAGGGCATTATCTTAAAGGGTTGGTGTTGTATGTGGAATAAAATATTAAGAAAGAATGTGAAGCCAAAGTATTTCTACTTTGGCTTTTTTATTTTAAAAAAATAAGCCAAATCTGACAATTATCATATTTAATGCTCCAAGTAATAAGTTCCTTTGTCAAAGAATATAACTTAATTATTTTATCATGCCTATAAATACTATCGAGAGACCAGTACCTATTGACAAAGAAGTAGCTTGGGATAAAACCCAAGTAATTATGAGTAAAACAGATAAATTTGGAACTATTGAATACGCCAATGAAGTATTTTCAGATGTTTCAGGTTATGAAGACTATGAGTTAATGGCTCAACCACACAACATAATTAGACATCCTGATATGCCTAAAGTTATTTTTAAAGTACTTTGGGACAATCTTAAAAGAGGAAATAACTTTCATGCCATTGTAAAAAATATGGCAAAATCAGGACGCTATTATTGGGTAATTACCGACTTTGATATTGCTAAAAATGAAGAAGGAGAAATTGTTCATTATTTTGCCAGAAGAAAAGCAGTACCAAATGAGGTAATCACAAATCATATTGAACCTTTATACAAAAAGCTTTTTCAGATCGAGGAAGCAAGCGGATTGGAAGCAGCAGAGAAATATTTGACAGGATTTCTTGAAGAAAAAGAGAAAACTTATGTCGAATATATTTTAGACATTATGAGACAACAAAAAGAAAAAGAATTTGTAAAACAGCCAATTCCAGTAGAAGAAGAGGAAGAAGAAAAAAGAAGTTTCTTTGCTAGATTCTTCGGATTGTAAAGAATAAAAAAAAGGGCTAATTCGATTGAGTTAGCCCTTTTATATTTATTTCATGTAGTTATAAATTCGCAAAAAAGTCATTTCCTTTATCATCAGTGATAATGAAAGCTGGGAAATCTTTTACTGCAATTTTACGAACAGCTTCCATGCCTAATTCTTCAAAGTCAACCACTTCGACAGATAGGATATTTTCTTTAGCTAATATCGCAGCAGGACCCCCAATAGATCCCAAATAGAATCCACCATATTTACCACAAGCGTTGGTAACATCCTTGCTACGGTTTCCTTTAGCAAGCATAATCATACTTCCGCCAGCTGCTTGGAATTCATCAACATACACGTCCATACGACCTGCTGTTGTTGGTCCAAAACTTCCTGAAGCCATTCCGTCTGGTGTTTTTGCAGGACCAGCATAATAAACGGGATGGTTTTTAAAGTATTCTGGCATTGGTTTACCAGCGTCTAATAATTCTTTAATTTTTGCGTGAGCAATGTCACGGGCAACGATTAAAGTTCCGTTTAGTTTTAAACGAGTTTTAATAGGGTATTTAGATAATTCTGCTAAAACTTCCTTCATCGGACGATTAAGATTAACTTCTACTGCAGGCTCTAAATGTGGTGCTGTTTCTGGTAAGAATTGTTTTGGATTGGTTTCTAATTGCTCTAAAAAGATACCATCTTTGGTAATTTTCCCTTTAATATTTCTATCGGCAGAACAAGATACTCCCATTCCAACAGGACAAGATGCAGCATGACGAGGTAAACGAATTACTCTAACATCGTGTGTTAAATATTTACCTCCAAATTGCGCTCCAATATGACTTTCTTGACAAATTTTCTGAATTTTTGCTTCCCATTCTAAATCGCGAAAAGCCTGGCCAGCCATATTTCCAGAAGTAGGAAGATTGTCATAATAACCAGCGGATGCTTTCTTTACTGCTGCTAAATTTGCTTCGGCAGATGTTCCACCAATTACTAAAGCCAAATGGTATGGAGGACAAGCAGAAGTCCCTAAATCCATGATTTTTTCACGGATAAATTCATCCATAGATTTTTCGTTTAATAACGATTTAGTTTTTTGGTATAAGAAAGTTTTGTTTGCAGAACCACCACCTTTTGTCAAAAACAAAAACTCATACGATGAACCTTTTTTCGCATAAATATCAATTTGTGCCGGAAGATTTGAGCCTGAGTTTTTCTCTTCAAACATCGAAATAGGAACGATTTGAGAGTAGCGTAGATTTTTATTTTGGAAAGTATTAAAGATACCTTTTGACAACCATTCTGCATCATCAGCTCCAGTGTAAACGCCTTCACCTTTTTTAGCCACTACAATTGCAGTTCCAGTATCTTGACATGATGGTAACTGACCATCTACGGCAACAGTAGCATTTTGTAATAAGTTATAAGCCACAAATCGGTCGTTATCTGTTGCTTCTGGATCATCAATTATGTTTCTTAATTTTTGTAAATGTGCAGAGCGCAACATAAATGAAACATCAGACATAGCTTCTTGAGCCAATAATTCTAAACCTTTAGGGTCAACCGTTAAAAATTCACGGTCTCCTAATTGTTCAACTTTTACGTAATCTGAAGTTAATTTTTTGTACTGCGTATCGTCTTTTAAGATTGGATACGGGTCTTGATATAGGAAGTCCATCGAGTTATTTTTTTGTTGCGTAAAGATAATAATTATTACTAAAAAAGCCGATTGGAAATCGGCTTTGAAAATTTATGGTTTTGGTGTAGTCACTAGTTTTTTTACAAGATCTGATTGACCATATTCTAATTTTTTCAGAAAATCGGCCATACTTTCAGAGACTTTCTCCCAAGGGTTAGCACCTAAGTAAAGTTCTTTTAAATTTACAAGAGCCCCTATTTCAGTTGGTAACACTTTAATTTGATTTTCATCAAAATTAAGTGTTGTCAAATTAACTAGTTTACCAAAGCTGTTTGGAATTTTTTTGATTTGGTTTTTAGCCATATTCACATTGGTTAAATTAACCAATTCGCCCAATTCGGCAGGAACAACCTGAATTAAATTAGACTTAAGATTTAATGAGTTCAAGTTTGTTAAAGCCCCAATTTCTAGAGGAATTTCTGCAATACTGTTTTTCTCCAGATTAATTACTTTCAATTTTGTTAAAAGACCAATTTCCACAGGAATTGCTTTAAGTTTGTTATCTGTTAAACTTAACTCTGTCAAATTAGTAAGACCTCCAATTTCTACAGGAATAACATCAATTTTGTTACTATTTAAGTTAAGTTTTCTAAGACGAGCAATTCTTCCTACATAAGGAGAAAGAGCATCTAATTTGTTTTTTTGCATTTCAAGCTTTTCCAAGCTGGTCATTTTTGCCAACTCGATAGGAAAACGCATAAACAAATTATTGTTAATGTACAATTCTCTTAACTTGGTAAGTTTAGTTATTTCAATAGGAAGTGTTTGAAGGTTATTATAGTTTAACCAAAGCTTTTCAATGTTAACATACCTTCCAATTTCTGGAGGAAGTTTTGTTAATGATCTATTATTAAGATTTAATTCTTTAGCCTTTTCAGGATTAGGAGCGTTCATGATTTCGTCCATTGAACGACCTTCGGCTTCCTGAGCATTTGAAATAAAAAAAGCACAATTAAACAGTGCTAATAAAAGTAGTTTTTTTATTGCATTCATGGTAATGTATTTGGGTGCGATAAAAGTATAAAATTTGTTTTAAACGAATAAAAAAACCGATAAAATATCGGTTAATTTATCTTTAATTGTTTGATTTATAAGAAAAACCAACTAGCTATTGCAATTGCAGCGATTACACAAATCAAATCTACCAATAACATCATACCCAATGTGTAACGTGTGTTTTTGATATTTACTGAACCAAAATATACTGCAATTACATAAAAAGTTGTTTCTGCACTACATTGAAAAATACAGCATAAACGACCTGTAAAAGAATCTGGACCAAAATTGCGCATTGCATCAATCATAAATCCTCTTGAGCCACCAGAACTGAATGGACGAAGCATCGCAACAGGTAATGAATCTGTAATTTGTTTGCTTACACCAATGTTTGAGAATAGGAAAGAAATTCCGTTACTGATAATTTCGAATAAGCCACTGTTTCTAAAGAATGAAATTGCAACAAGCATTCCCATTACGTAAGGAAAAATTTTTACTCCAGTATTCAATCCATTTTTAGCACCATCTACAAAAGTGTCGAAGATAGTTGTTCCTTTTTCGGTGAATTTTTTCTCGTGTTTAAAGGCAAAAATTAAGGTTATAGCAATAATAGAAATCAACATTAATCCAGAAAGGTTTCCTGTGAAATAGTTTTTACCAATTAAATCTAATCCGTTAATATAAAACAGTAAACCTGCAATTGCCGCTATAATTGTAGTAATAGCAACAACAAGTGAAGCACTTTTGAAATTGATTCTTTGTTTAATTCCCACTAATAAGAAAGCCGCTATTGTTCCCACAAACGAAGTTATGATACAAGGCAACATTACATCGGCAGGGTTGGCAGCATTTTCAGCAGCACGATAGCCAATGATTGAAGTAGGGATTAGTGTTAAACCTGCGGCATGTAAACACATAAACATGATTTGAGCATCACTGGCTTTGTCTTTTTCGGGATTGATTTCCTGTAAACTTTCCATGGCTTTTAAACCAAATGGTGTCGCTGCCGAATCCAATCCAAGGAAATTCGCAGCAAAGTTTAATGTCATATATGAAATCGACTCATGATTTTTTGGAACAGAAGGGAATACTTTAGCAAAAACAGGGCTCAGTCTAGCAGCTAATTTCTCCGAAGCTCCTGAAATAATTAATAATTCCATTAAGCCGCAGAAGAATGCTAGATAAGCTATCAATGGAATAATCAAATCAATCAGACTGTTTTTACATGTTGGTAATAAACCATCCGATTTTTGTACACCACTGTATACTTTAACGGTTTGACTTTTGTATACATAAGTGGTATCGGCATTGATAGTATCTCGGTTGACGACCATCTTCATATCTGGTGCTTTTTCAATGCTATCGGCAATAAATTTTGGAACTTGGTTTAAGTATTTCTCAGAAATTAATATGGGTTCGTCTTTTTTTCCGTTTAAAACATAATCAATCGTGTAACTATTTCCAGTAAATAAACTTACTACTACAAAAAGAATAGAAGAGATAAATATTACGAGCCAAAATCTGCTTAGAACCATAAGTTTTGTTTTTTGTAAAGATATTTAAATTTTTATACTCGATGAGTATTAGATGAAGAATGGATTATACATGGACTATTTCGTCATCAACTAGCAAATCTTCTCGACGTAAACGAAGTAAAATTTGAGCCACAGCGATTACATCTTTTTCACAATAGGTGACAATGCGGTCAATGTCTTTTTCAATATAAAATACGTGTGCTACCTCACTACCATCAATGTCATCTTTTGGAGACGGAATACCTAAAACATTAGTCAATAATTTTAAAGAAGTATAATGTTTGTAATCGCCAAATTTCCACAATTCAAGAGTATCTAAATGTGGTACTTCCCAAGGTTTTTTACCAAACAAATTCAGTTTTAACGGAATCTGAATTCCTTTTATAATCATGCGTCTTGCAATAAAAGGAAAGTCAAATTCCTTAGCGTTGTGGCCACATAATACGTGTTGTGGTTGGGCAAAATGGTTGTTTAGAAGATTAGAGAAGTCTTT
>CBFHBH010000118.1:0-6545 GCA_965653735.1 uncultured Flavobacterium sp.
CTCTTGAGGTACGTATGGGTAAAGGTAAAGGTGCAGTTGAATACTGGGCTGCTGTTGTTAAACCAGGAAGAATTATGTTTGAGGTAGGTGGTGTGCCACTAGCTGTTGCAAAAGAGGCTTTACGTCTTGCAGCACAAAAATTACCAGTAAAAACTAAATTCGTCGTTGCTAGAGATTTCGAAGCATAATAAATAAGATTATGAAACAATCAGAAATTAAAAATCTATCTGCAGCTGAGTTACAAGAGAAGCTAGTTCAATTAAAAAAGACTTATGCCGACCTAAAAATTGCTCATGCTATTTCTCCAATCGAGAATCCACTTCAAATTAGAAGTATTAGACGTTCAGTAGCAAGAATTGCAACTGAATTAACTAAAAGAGAGCTTCAATAATATTCAGCTGAAAAGATGGAAAAAAGAAATTTAAGAAAAGAAAGAATTGGTGTTGTTACATCTAACAAAATGGACAAGTCTATTGTTGTTTCTCAAGTAACAAGAGTTAAACACCCATTATATGGTAAGTTCGTGTTAAAAACTAAAAAATATGTTGCACACGACGAAACAAACGACTGTAATATTGGTGATACAGTAAAGATCATGGAAACAAGACCTTTATCTAAATCAAAATGTTGGAGATTAGTTGAAATCATTGAAAGAGCTAAGTAATTATGGTACAACAAGAATCAAGATTAAAAGTAGCAGATAACACGGGAGCTAAAGAAGTTTTAACTATTCGTGTTTTAGGAGGAACGAAACGTCGTTATGCCTCTGTTGGTGACAAAATTGTAGTAGCTATCAAAGATGCAACACCTAACGGTAACGTTAAAAAAGGTGCGGTTTCAACTGCAGTTGTTGTAAGAACTAAAAAAGAAGTAAGAAGAGCTGATGGATCTTACATCCGTTTCGATGATAACGCTTGTGTATTATTAAATGCAGCAGGTGAGATGAGAGGAACTCGTGTATTCGGTCCTGTAGCTAGAGAACTTCGTGAAAAACAATTCATGAAAATTGTATCATTAGCACCAGAAGTGCTTTAATTATTAATTACGATGATAAAGCTAAAAATAAAATCAGGAGATACTGTAAAAGTTATTGCAGGTGACCATAAAGGTGCTGAAGGTAAAGTTTTACGTGTGCTTCGCGAGAAAAATAAAGCGGTAGTTGAGGGAGTAAACTTTGTGTCTAAACACACTAAGCCAAGCGCTAAAAATCCTCAAGGTGGAATCGTTAAGAAAGAAGCTCCTATCCATATCTCTAACATCGCTTTAATCGATCCTAAAACTAAGTCTGCGACTAGAGTAGGTTCTAAAGTTGAAGGAGATAAGAAAGTAAGAGTTTCTAAAAAATCTAATCAAGTATTATAGTCATGACTTATATACCTAGACTAAAAGAAGAATATAAGAGCAGAGTAATTGCTGCTCTTACAGCAGAATTCGGTTACAAAAACGTAATGCAAGTTCCTAAATTGGAAAAAATCGTTTTAAGTAAAGGAGTTGGTGCAGCTGTGTCTGATAAAAAACTTATCGATTACGCTGTAGAAGAGTTGACAAAAATTACTGGTCAAAAGGCAGTAGCTACTATTTCTAAAAAAGACGTTGCGTCTTTCAAATTAAGAAAAGGTATGCCAATTGGTGCAAAAGTAACTTTACGTGGAGAAAGAATGTATGAATTCTTAGATCGTTTAATTACGGCTTCATTACCACGTGTAAGAGACTTCGGTGGAATTAAATCTTCAGGTTTCGACGGAAGAGGTAATTACAACTTAGGTGTACTGGAGCAAATCATTTTCCCTGAAATTGATATTGATAAAGTAAATAAAATTTCTGGTATGGATATTACTTTTGTAACTTCTGCAGAAACAGATAAAGAAGCAAAATCATTATTAGCTGAATTAGGTTTACCTTTTAAAAAGAATTAAGACATGGCTAAAGAATCAATGAAAGCCCGTGAGGTTAAAAGACAAAAAACGGTAGAAAAATATGCAGAGAAAAGAAAAGCTTTATTAGAAGCTGGAGATTACGCTGCTTTACAAAAATTACCGAAAAATGCTTCGCCAGTTCGTTTACACAATCGTTGTAAATTAACAGGTAGACCAAGAGGGTATATGCGTCAATTCGGTATTTCACGTGTAACATTCCGTGAAATGGCTAACCAAGGATTGATTCCAGGAGTTAAAAAAGCTTCTTGGTAGTTTGCAAAAAAGTATTATATTTGCAAACTTAAAATATTAAAGTTTAATAGGTTAAAGGTTCAACTCACTGAGGGTGAGTTGAAAACCATAACCACAATTTGTTTATAATGTATACAGATCCAATTGCGGATTATCTTACGAGAGTTAGAAATGCAGTGAAAGCAAACCACAAAGTGGTGGAAATTCCAGCATCTAACTTGAAAAAAGAAATCACAAAAATCTTATTCGATCAAGGTTACATCCTTAGCTACAAGTTCGAAGACAGTACTGTTCAAGGTACTATCAAAATCGCTCTAAAGTATGATAAAGATACTAAAGAGCCAGTAATTAAAGATATTCAAAGAATTAGTAAACCAGGTTTACGTAAGTATGCAGGTGCTTCTAAATTGCCAAGAATTTTGAATGGTTTAGGTATTGCTATCGTGTCAACTTCAAAAGGAGTTATGACAGGAAAACAAGCTAAACAGTTAAATGTTGGTGGAGAGGTAATTTGTTACGTATACTAAAAAAGAGATAAGAAATGTCAAGAATAGGTAAAAATCCAATTGCAATTCCAGCTGGCGTAACTGTAGAAGTTAAGGATGCTGTTATTACAGTTAAAGGAAAACTAGGGCAACTTTCTCAAGAGTTTACAAATAATGTTACTGTAACTGTTGAAGAAAATCAAGTTCTTGTTTCAAGAGCTGCCGATAGCAAAGAAGAAAGAGCTCAACACGGTTTGTATAGAGCTTTAATCAATAACATGATTACTGGTGTATCTACTGGTTTTACTAAAGAATTAGAATTTGTGGGAGTTGGTTATAGAGCTTCTAATCAAGGAAATAAACTTGATTTAGCTTTAGGTTACTCTCATAATATCGTTTTAGAGGTTGCGCCTGAGGTTGTTGTAGAAACAATTTCTGAAAAAGGTAAAAACCCTATCGTAAAATTAACTTCTTATGACAAGCAATTATTAGGGCAAGTTGCGGCTAAAATCCGTTCTTTCCGTAAGCCTGAGCCGTACAAAGGAAAAGGTATTAAGTTTGTAGGTGAAGTATTAAGAAGAAAAGCAGGTAAATCAGCTTAAAAAATAAGGTTATGTCATTAACAAAATCTGATAGAAGACAAAGAATACAGTACAGAATTAGAAAGATTGTAAGCGGAACTGCTGCAAGACCTCGTTTATCTGTATTCAGAAGTAACAAAGAAATCTATGCTCAGCTTATAGATGATGTAAACGGTGTTACATTATTAGCAGCTTCTTCTCGCGAAAAAGGTGTTGATACTAAAGGAACTAAAGTAGAAATTGCTACAGCAGTTGGTAAATTAGTTGCAGAAAAAGCTTTAAAGGCTGGTATCGAGAATGTTACATTTGATAGAGGTGGATATTTATACCACGGTCGTGTTCAATCATTAGCAGAAGGCGCTAGAGCCGCTGGATTAAAATTCTAAAATTATGTATCATAATTATAAAAACGTAGAACTAGTAAAACCGAGCGGTCTTGAATTAAAAGATCGTTTAGTTAGTGTTAATCGTGTTACTAAAGTTACAAAAGGTGGTAGAGCTTTCGGTTTTTCTGCAATTGTAGTAGTAGGTGATGAGCACGGTGTAGTTGGTCACGGATTAGGAAAATCTAAAGATGTTTCTGAAGCAATCGCTAAAGCGGTGGAAGATGCTAAGAAAAACTTAGTAAGAATCCCTTTAAGTGGTCATTCAGTTCCTCATGAGCAAAAAGGTAAATTCGGTGGAGCAAGAGTATTTTTAATGCCTGCTTCTCACGGTACTGGAGTAATTGCTGGTGGTGCTGTACGTGCCGTACTTGAATCTGTAGGAGTACACGATGTATTGTCTAAATCTCAAGGATCTTCAAACCCTCACAACGTGGTAAAAGCTACTTTCGATGCATTATTGCAAATGAGAAGTGCGGTTACTGTTGCTAAGCAAAGAGGAGTTTCTTTAGAGAAAGTATTTAAAGGTTAATTCAAGGAAATTATGGCAAAGATTAAAGTAAAACAAGTAAGAAGCAAAATCAACTGTCCTGTAAATCAAAAAAGAGTATTAGAGTCTTTAGGTTTACGTAAAATGGGTCAAGTTGTTGAGCACGATGCAAGTCCTGCTATCCTTGGAATGGTAAATAAAGTTAAACACCTAGTTTCTGTACAAGAAGCTTAATAACTAATATTGTTATGAATTTAAGTAATTTACAACCAGCTGAAGGTTCAACACACAACCAAAACAAAAGAGTAGGTAGAGGTGAAGGTTCTGGTAAAGGTGGTACCGCTGCACGTGGTCACAAAGGAGCTAAGTCTCGTTCTGGTTATTCTAAAAAGATTGGTTTTGAAGGAGGGCAAATGCCTCTTCAAAGACGTGTACCTAAATTTGGTTTCAAAAATATCAATAGAGTTGAATATCAAGGTGTGAACCTAGATACTTTACAAGCTCTAGTTGATAACGGATATGCTACTGATACTGTAGATTTTGCTACATTAGTAGAAAACCGTTTAGCTACTAAAACTGAAGTTGTTAAAATTTTAGGTAGAGGTGAGCTTAAAGCTAAATTAAAAGTAAGTGCACACAAATTCACGGCTACTGCTAAAGCTGCTATCGAAGCTGCGGGTGGTGAAGCTATAGAATTATAATTTTCTGAACACGATGAAAAAATTTATTGAATCGTTACAAAACGTTTGGAAAATAGAGGAACTAAAAAACAGAATCCTAATCACATTAGGATTTCTGTTAGTTTATCGTTTTGGCGCTCAAGTAACGTTACCAGGTATAGATGCTTCTAAATTACAAGGATTAACAAGCTTCGGTATTTGCTTTGGGTATTATGCCTTACATTTCTGCTTCGATTGTAGTACAGTTAATGGGAATTGCTATTCCTTATTTACAAAAATTACAAAATGAAGGAGAAAGTGGTAGAAAGAAGATGAATCAAATCACAAGATGGTTAACAATTGGAATTACCTTAGTACAAGGTCCTGGTTATATCTATAACCTTTACCGTACGCTTCCAGCTGATGCTTTCTTATTAGGATTTAATTCATTCGGATTTTTATTCTCATCAGTATTAATCTTGACTACAGGAACAATTTTTGCAATGTGGTTAGGAGAGAAAATAACTGATAAAGGTATTGGAAACGGTATTTCATTATTAATCCTTGTTGGGATTGTTGCTAGAATGTCTCAAGCATTTATTCAAGAATTCTCATCAGTAGTTAGTAATAATAACGGAGGACCAATGTTAATTGTTCTTGAAGTTATTATTTGGCTATTAGTAATCATTGCATGTATATTAATGGTTATGGCAGTTCGTAAAGTCCCTGTACAATATGCTCGTCGTTCAGTTTCTGGAGACTTAGAGCAAGATTTGATGGGAGGTAACCGTCAATTTATACCATTAAAATTAAATGCATCTGGAGTTATGCCAATCATTTTTGCTCAAGCAATTATGTTTATACCAGCAGCAATTGCAGGTTTATCATCTTCAGAAACGGCAAGATCTATTAGCACAAGATTTCAAAATATTTTTGGATGGGAGTACAACCTGTTGTTTGCAACGTTAATTATAGTATTTACTTATTTTTACACTGCAATTACAGTTCCTACTAATAAGATGGCTGACGATTTAAAAAGAAGTGGTGGATTTATTCCAGGTGTAAAACCAGGAGTGGAAACAGCTGACTTTTTAGATAAAGTGATGTCTTTAATTACTTTCCCTGGTTCATTATTCCTTGCGTTACTTGCTGTGTTCCCAGCAATGGTACATACTGCAATGGGAGTACAAACGCAATGGGCATTGTTCTTTGGAGGCACATCATTATTAATTTTGGTTGGAGTAGCAATCGATACTGTTCAACAAATCAATTCTTACTTGTTAAACAAGCACTATGATGGTTTGATGAAAAGTGGTAAAAATAGAAAAGCAGTAGCTTAATATGGCAAAACAATCAGCAATAGAACAAGACGGATCAATAATCGAAGCATTGTCAAATGCAATGTTCCGTGTTGAGTTAGAAAATGGGCATATCGTAATTGCTCACATTTCAGGAAAAATGCGTATGCATTACATTAAATTATTACCTGGTGATAAAGTTAAACTTGAAATGAGTCCATACGATTTGTCAAAAGCAAGAATTACTTATAGATACTAAAGCTACTAAAATGAAAGTAAGAGCATCAGTAAAGAAGAGAAGTGCCGAGTGCATTATCGTTCGTAGAAAAGGAAGATTATACGTTATTAACAAAAAGAATCCTAGATTTAAACAAAGACAAGGATAATTATGGCAAGAATAGCAGGGGTAGATATCCCAAAAAACAAAAGAGGTGTTATTGCACTTACCTATATTTTCGGATTAGGAAAAAGTAGAGCTATT
>CBFHBH010000119.1:0-6443 GCA_965653735.1 uncultured Flavobacterium sp.
CCCTGGTACCAAGTTATACTTTGGTCCCAATACTTCAGTATCATTCCAAAAAATTTTCCCTGCACCTAAATCGTGTAATCCGTAAATTAATTTAAGCAGTGTACTTTTTCCGCAACCGCTTTCTCCAATAACAGCAATATTTTGCCCTTTTTGGATTTCAAAATTAATTGACTTGATAATGGTTTTATCTGTATAGCCAAACGATATGTTGTTTACCTGAAGCATTATTTAAAATTAGGAGCACAAAAATAGTGAGATTACCAATAAAAAAGCTGTCACAACGGACAGCTTTTTCAACAATTTATTTTAAAAATTATTGTCCTGCTTCTTTTTTAGCATCTTGAATCATTTTATCATTGGCAGTAATAGCAAATTCCACACGACGATTTTCTCCACGCCCAGCATCTGTGTCATTACTTGCTATTGGTTCAGTCTCTCCCATTCCTACAATTTTAAAACGAGATGATACCAATCCTTTGCTGATTAAATAATTTTTAACCGATTCTGCTCTTTGTTTTGACAAACTCATGTTATAATCATCAGCACCTTTGCTATCTGTGTGTCCAAATATTTGAATATCTGTATCTGGATATTCTTTAAAAACAGGTACCAATTTGTCTAAATTACCTTTTGCTTTTGCTGTCAATGTAGCTTTGTTAAAATCAAAATTAACCGAATTTTCACCTAAAGTCAATTTAATTCCTTCCCCTACTCTTTCCACTTTTGCTCCAGGTAATGATTCGCTTATACTACGTGCTTGACGATCCATTTTATTACCAATTAAACCTCCGGCAACTCCTCCAACTACACCCCCAATTACAGCACCTAAAGCTCCGTTTCCTCCTTTACCTATATTGTTTCCTAAAACTCCACCAAGTACAGCTCCCCCAACAGCACCAATTACCGCTCCTTTTTGCGTATTATTAGCATTTTTTACAGACTCACAACTCGACAATGTCATTCCAAAAATGAATGAAAAGGATAATGTGTATATAATAGACTTTTTCATAATTATTTAGTTACGTTATTTTTTTTGAATTGATACACCACACTGGTTAATTTACCACCAACATCAATTTTATCTATTAACTGAAAAGACTCTTGTGTTTGATTAGTCAACAAAAGAATATAACCGTCTCTAACTTTTCTTGCTTTTTCACCTGCATCCAAAAGTTTTAAAACAAATTGCTGATCCTTATTGACATACCATTTAATTTTTGATGCAAACTGAGGACAATTCCCTTTCATTAACTCCATTGTACCTGAATCATTATTTGAAACAAACTGCCAATTACTACCTTCAAAACATTTTGAATCAGCAATATCAAATGAAGTTACTTTAATATAATCTGAACCAGGAAAAGAAACCGATGTAATGGTCCAATTTCCTTTTATGGCTACCTGTGATCTTCTATCAACTGTCGAAGAAGCTACAGTTGTTTGTTTAGGCTTACAGGATACTACTAATCCAATTAAACATAAAAATAATGCTAGTCTTTTCATATGATTTGTTTTTAATGTTTTATTACTCAAAACTATACTTGAAAGTAAGTACCAAATTTACACAATTTTACCCGATTTTTATACTATTTCTACTACGACATTTTGTCATTTTTCAAAATTTGGTATTTAATTTGACTATTATCTTTCAATAATTTTAAAACTATTCTATATGACAACAGGAAAAATTAATGTTTCGGTAGAAAACATATTTCCCTTAATCAAGAAGTTCCTATACAGTGACCACGAAATTTTTCTACGCGAACTAGTTTCAAATGCGACTGATGCAACCTTGAAATTGAAACATTTAACCAATATTGGTGAAACAAAGGTTGAATATGGCAATCCAATAATCGAAATTAAGAACGATAAAGAAGGTAAAAAATTACATATCATCGATCAAGGTTTAGGAATGACTGCCGAAGAAGTTGAAAAATACATCAACCAAGTTGCTTTCTCTGGTGCTGAAGAATTTTTAGAAAAATATAAAGATTCAGCCAAAGATTCTGGAATTATTGGTCATTTTGGTTTAGGTTTCTATTCTGCATTTATGGTTGCGCATAAAGTTGAAATTATTACCAAATCATACAAAGATGAACCAGCAGCGCATTGGACATGCGACGGAAGTCCTGAATTTACTTTAGAACCTCATTCAAAAACAGAAAGAGGAACTGAAATCATTCTTCATATTGCAGATGATTCGTTAGAGTTTTTAGAAGATTTCAAAATCAGAGAATTACTTACTAAGTATAACAAATTCATGCCTGTTCCAATTAAATTTGGAACAAAACAAGAAGCACTTCCAAGACCAAAAGATGCTCCTGAGGATTATAAAACAGAATACCATGAAGTTGATAATATTATCAACAATCCTAATCCAGCATGGACAAAACAACCGGCAGATTTAAACGATGAGGATTATAAAAGTTTCTATCGTGAATTATATCCTATGTCCTTTGATGAACCTTTGTTCAATATTCATCTTAATGTTGACTACCCATTCAACTTAACTGGAATTTTATATTTCCCTAAGTTGGGCGATAACATCCAAATTCAAAAAGACAAAATTTCATTGTATCAAAATCAGGTTTATGTAACTGATAATGTAGAAGGAATTGTGCCTGAATTTTTAATGATGCTTAAAGGCGTGGTTGATTCTCCAGATATTCCTTTAAATGTTTCTCGCTCTTATTTACAAGCTGATGGTAATGTGAAGAAAATTTCAAATTATATCACAAGAAAAGTATCTGATAAATTAAAATCGCTTTTCACTGAAAACAGAGCCGATTTTGAACAAAAATGGAATGACATTAAAATTGTTCTAGAGTACGGAATGCTTTCTGAACCTAAGTTCTATGAAAAAGCGGGAGCTTTCACTTTGTATCCTACAACAGAAGATAAATATTTTACTCTAGAAGAATTAAAAGAAGCTATTAAAGACAATCAAACTGACAAAAACGGAAAATTGGTTGTTTTGTACGCTTCAAATAAAGAAGCACAACATAGCTACATTGATATTGCCAAGGAGAAAGGGTATCAAGTATTACTTCTAGATTCTCCAATTGTATCACATTTAATTCAGAAATTAGAAGCTGATAATGAGAATCTGACTTTTACACGTGGTGATGCAGATCATATTGAAAAATTGATTGCTAAAGAAGAAACTCAAATTTCAAAATTATCTGATGAAGAAAAAGAAAAACTAAAAACTTCATTGGAAGGAATTGTACCAAAAGAAACCTATACTGTACAACTTGAAGCCATGGAAAGTAATGCTGCTCCTTTTATTATCACACAACCTGAATTTATGCGCCGAATGAAAGAAATGAGTGCAAGTAGTGGGGGCGGAATGTTTGGTATGGGTAATTTCCCAGAAATGTACAATTTGATTGTTAACTCAAATTCAGATTTAGCTTCAGCAATTCTAAAAACAGAAGATAAATCAACTCAAGAGCATTTGGTAAAACAAGCACTCGATTTAGCTAAACTCTCTCAAGGTTTACTTAAAGGAGAAGAGCTTACAGCCTTTGTAAAAAGAGGTTTTGAAACCCTTAAATAAGAATTCTACAAATAAAAAAACCTGCAAGTTAATTTGCAGGTTTTTTCTTTTTATAAATAATCAAATACTATTTCCGAACTTTGACAGTAAATACAACAACATGACACTATCTATAGAAACCCCTGCATTGCTATTTTCTGCAACCTCATTAATACTTTTAGCTTACACTAATCGATTTTTAACCATTGCACAAATCATTCGCAGTTTAAAAAAGAACTACCAAGAAGATCATAACAAATCAATCCTTCTAGAAATTAAAAACTTGAACAAACGCTTAACTCTTATTCGTTTTATGCAACTTATGGGAGTTCTTTGTCTTTTTTTATCGGTTTTTGCCATGCTTTTACTTTTTATTGATATGCAAAGCATTGCTATTTATCTTTTTGGTTTAAGTATGCTATGCTTATTAATTTCTCTAGGAATTTCTTTTTGGGAAATAAGTATTTCGGTTAATGCACTTAGAGTTCATTTAAGTGATTTAGAAGAATTTTCTAAAAAAGATTAAACCTTATCAAATTCTCATAGTCTTATCGATAAACTAAAAAATACTGACTATGAAAAATTATTTTGTCTCCGCTCTTCTTATTTTAGGAATAACAACAGCTTTTGCTCAACAAAATGATACTCCAGAATATTCAGGAGAAAACTTCAGCCTTGAAGGAGCGCTTTCTATGCTTAAAAAAGCTAATTCTATAGAGGAATTTGAAACTTTAATTAATAAAGAAAGTAATGATGTAAATAATCTTGATTTAAACGATGATGGAGAAACAGATTATGTTACTGTAGAAGATATTGTAGAAGAAAACAAGCACGTTTTAGTTTTATCTGCTTTGTTAAATGAAAAAGAAAAACAAGATGTAGCTACAATCGTAATCGAAAAAACTGGGAATGAAGAAGCTCAACTTCAAATTTTTGGTGATGAAGATTTGTATGCAGAAAATACCATTGCTGAACCATTTGATGTTAATGAAAAGATGGATTCAGGCAAAAATGGCCCAGCCATACCCGAATTAATTACAACAAGAATTGTAGTAAATGTTTGGTTTTGGCCAAGTATAAGATTTATTTATGCTCCTGGTTACAGAGTATGGATTTCTCCTTTCCGTTGGGCTATGTATCCACGATGGTGGAAACCTTGGAGACCTATTCGCCATACAGTTTTTGTTACTCGTTGTCATGTGCACAAAACTTACATTCATAGAACACCAACAAGTCGTGTAGTTGTACACAAATCATACGCACCTCGAAGACATTCATCAACAACAGTAGTTAAAAACAGAAGAGGAACTACAGTAGTTCATAAAGGAAGAGCCGGAAGAGTTAAAGCGGTTCACCATTCTAGAAGAAAATAATTTTTTCAATCAATCCAATAAGAACTCATCACAAAAACGCTTGTTATGAATAAATCATCACTTTGGTCATTGCGCTTAGGATTTTCAAATAAGCAAAGCCAGTTAATTGAAGAATTAGGCTTAGAAAAATTTTTACATCTTTCTTTTCAATCAAAAGTAGATTATAGTATTCCTACTTTTCTTAACGAAAGCCCTAGAAGCTTAGCAGAACTTAGAGACAGAAGAAAAACATTGAAAGATTCTGAAAATAAAGAGTTGGCAAAGCAAATGATTGTGAAAGAAGCTAAAATTTCAAATGAAATGAAAGCTTGGTGGATTGAAAAAATGATGAGTGAGAAACATCCACTTCGTGAAAAAATGACCTGCTTTTGGCACAACCATTTTGTTTCAACGTTTCAAAAGGTGAAAGTCAATTATTGGATATTCGAGTACAATCAGTTGCTTCGTGAAAATGCTTTTGGAAATTTCAAAGACTTAACTAAAAAAGTACTTTACAGTAATGCTATGGTTCGCTATCTTGATAATGTAGATAACAAGAAAGGCAATATCAATGAAAATTTAAGTCGGGAATTACTGGAACTTTTCACCTTAGGAATTGGTAATTATACCGAAGAAGATATAAAAAATGGAGCTAAAGCATTGGCCGGATTAGGCGTGGGTCAAGATAAAGCAATGTATCGACCTATTTTTGAAGACAACGACACTATCACCTATTTAGGTAAAACAGGAAAGTTTAAAGCAGATGATTTAGTTGATATTATTTTTGAACAAAAAAACATACCCTACTTTATCACTAAAAAACTATTACGATGGTTTATTTATGATGAACCCAAAGAAGAACTTGTAAAACAATATGGTGATTATTTCAGAAGTGTCAATTTTGAAATAAAGCCACTTTTGATTAAAATTTTTTCTGAAGAATTTTCCAAAAACAATGCTGGTTCAAAAATCAAAAGTCCTTTAGAATTTATTCTTCAAATAACCAGTGAACTCCAAATAAAGATTCCGAATAAAAGAGTTTTAGTTTTATTTTTAAGAGATCAAGGTATGGACTTGTTTAATCAACCTAATGTAAAAGGCTGGGAAGGTGGAAAATCATGGCTTACCACACAAATTTATCTTCAGCGTAACAATGTAACCGATTTACTTTGTGATGGAAAACCTTTTAGGAGGAATGTTTTGAAAGAGGACATGAACAATGATGAAGTTACAATCAACTTCCAACCTCAGCTAAACTGGAAAGGTGACACTAATAAAGTTATAATAAAAAATCTGACCGAAAGACTTCTTTTTTCAGTTGATGAAAACAATCAGAAAGATTTTGAAGCCATTTTAAAATATGACTTTAACCCTGATTCTCAAAATGCCAATCATGCTGTTTTACGATTATTTAATGCAATAGTTAAGACTCCCGAATTTCAACTAATCTAACTCTAAACCATGAACAGAAGACAATTTTTATCATTATCAGGAACATTTACCGGTGGTATGCTGGTTCTACCTGATTTTTTATATGCTTTTGGCTCACAAGC
>CBFHBH010000120.1:0-6441 GCA_965653735.1 uncultured Flavobacterium sp.
AGAGCAAAATATTCGTAAATAGGTTCTTTAAAACCTGCCATTCTAGTGGCTAGAATAATTTCCTTATTCTGCCCATTAAGAGTTTTAAACTTCGAAATTTTCTCTGTTTGATATAAGTGTTGTTTTGATATTACTTTTTTGAAAGCATAATCCGAAGAATCAATTTCTTTGAGCACTTTTTTGCCTCTCTTTACTACAAAGACAGAATCTATATGCCCTTTTATCGATTCAGGGTTTGCTGTAATTATAAGCTTGTTGTATGTGGTCGATTCAAAATTTCTGGTGTCATTTATCTTTTTAAGACCTATCGTTTTTTTGACTATTTCTTCTGCGGAATATTTATTTATTTGAGCCCTTGTTTTCGTTATGAAACCAAAAGTGAGTAGAATTACTGCAAAAAAAATCTTTTTTAAAACCATCAAAACAAAATAAAAAAACCAACAATGGTATGTACAAATATAGATGTATTCCATAAAAAAATCTGCATAAAGCAGATTTTAGTGGTTTTGGTTAGTGTTAAGTGTATTATTCTAATTCAAATGAAGAATTCAATATTAGCTTAGATTTATCAAATATATTAATAAAAAAGGAACCTGATTCTAAGTCGTTAGTAGGTATTTCTATTTTTACGGGTGTCGTTTTCCCTTCATACTTTATTTCTTTTGAAGAACTGTATGCTAATGATTTAATACCAAATTTCTTTTCTTTTTTTGTTCCAACAATATTGTTTTTACTGTCAATTATTTGGACAAAAAACTCTTTTGTTGTTGGTTTTACAAGTTCATTTTCTGCAATTGCGAATGTGACAGTTATTAAATCTGTTTTGCTAGCTTTTTTTGTTTCTATTTGCTTTCCTGAACTGCGTGTTTTGAAGAAATTAGTCTGTAAATCGTAAAAATATAGTTTTGAAGCTGTGGATATTTTTTTTGTTAGTTTTTTGTGTGCAGTTAACAAAGTGTCATTTTTAGTTTTTTCTCTTTTTAAAGCAATATTGGTACTATCAATTTTCTTTTTATAAAGATCAACTTCATTTAATAAATCTCCAATTCTATTGTCAATATCAGTAACACTCTTTTTGTAATCCGCAATATTAGTTGCGCTCAGATCTTTTTTCTTTTTTAGTTCAGTAATCAATTTTCTAATTCGTAATTCTTCTGAAGCTACTTTTTTTGATAAAGAACTATTGCTTGTCATTGTCTGTGCTAATAGTCTTTGAGACTTCTCAAGATCTTTTAAAACATTGTGTTTTTCCTCACGAAGTGAAACAATAATGTCCTTTGATCTGTCTGACATTTTATAGATGTAATACATGCTTCCAAGAAGTGTTGTCGCCAGAAGAATAATTACAGTTTTTAAATTGTTGTTTACTTTTTGAGTATTTTTTTGCATCGAAATTATGACTGAATTTTATAATTGTTTTCTGATTTAATGTTCTTGTCTAGGATATAATACATACTAATTCCTATTAGACCAACTGTAGCCATTAATAACCAGTTAGAAAAGTAGTTAAAATTTTCAATAACTGTAAATCCAATTTTAGGACTTGTTATTTGAGCAACACTAAAACTCATTGTGTATAAAGCCATATATTTTCCTTCATGGCCTTTAATTGCTCTATTGAATGCAAAGGTGTTAGAAAAAGAAAATAAAAGTATTTGACCAATGGTAATTAAAAAAATGCTCAACGCCATAATTCCTATTGATTTTGAAATCAATAGACAAAAGAACCCTAATGTCATAAACACGGATCCTAATAAAATTATTTTAGTGTCTTCATATTTTTTTGTCTCCAAAAAGCCAATTAGTGGCATTTCAAAAAGGAAAATTATTATCCCGTTTAATGAGAGTAGCAAGCCTATTTCAATTTCATTGAGTTTTAATTTTTCTGTATTGTAAAGTGGTATTGTTGTGAATAATTGAAAAAATAAAAATGCAGTAATAAAACTTGCAAATAAAAATAGAATAAAGTTTTTATCGAACATGTTACTTTTTTCAACTAAAGCAGCTTCGCTCCTTTGTTTTCTTAATATGGTTTTTCTAGCTTTATAAATTTTACTTTCATCTATTAATAGCATGAAAACTGTGATTGCAATTATGCAGGTTAATCCGTCTATCCAAAATAACAAATCATAGTTGTCTTTTTGGATTAACATTCCAGCTATAATTGGACCTGATACAATCCCTAGATTTACAGCAAGTCTTATAAGTGTCAGCGCTCTTGTTCTGTTTTCTTTGTTTGTAAAGTTAGAGACTGCAACATACATCGCAGGTTTATACATATCAGCAATTGCTGTGATTAAGAATAACCCAACACATAATTCGACAAAATCATATAAAAACATTAAAGCAATTATACCAAAACCTGTCAAAAAAAGACTGGAAAGCATAATGGTAAAATACCCTATTTTGTCTGTTAATTTACCTCCAAGCCATGATCCAGTTAATGATCCTACTCCTATGCAAGCCATCATCCAACCTATTTCGTTGAAAGAAAAGAAAAATTCTTCGTGTAAATACTTTGTCAAGAAAGGCATTACCATTGCGCCAGTCCTATTTATGTAAGTTATAAGCGTTAATACCCATATTTCACGAGAAAATCCTTTGAAATTATTTATATAGGAGGTTAAATAACGCTGCATTGGTTTGGGAGCTTACAAGCATTAAAAATTAGGAATCTAAATTCTTTTGATTATTAAAAATTTACTTAGTAGATTTTTTTGACTTTTTTAGATCTATCAGCAACATAAGAAACTAGCCAAGCTATTTGTCCTTCTTTAGCAAAATATAATTTTTTCCCATTTATATCAGGAATAGCTTCCAAACAAACCAGTAAAATATTGCTACCTGATATAAGATATTTTTGAGAATAAGTTTTTAGAACCTTTTCTGCTTCTTTATCAGTTTTTGCTTGTTCTTCAAATTTTTTAAAATTGTTTTTTAGAATAGCATCATAGTTGATTACATCTTCTAATTTGAATTCGTTAAAAGCTTCTTTTGCACCACCATAATACAAGGTGTAAAAAGCCCAAACCGCTCCTCCAGACATATATACTTTTTCTTTTTCAAGTGCAGTAGGTTTTGAAGCATACATGGCATTAACTTGCTCACGAAGAGTAGGTAAAAAACCAAAAGATTTGATGTTGAACTCGTTTATTTCATCATTTCTTGTTTTTTTAAGAACAGCTTCAGTTAGAGTAATTGTTCCATAATTTAAGCTAAGCGGGAAAAATACAAAGTTTTCACTATTGTAGACATCTACATAGCCACCTTTTGTATTACCACCTCCAATATCTAAAACCATTGAGTCTTTATAGTCGACAGGAGGGATGCATCCTTTTAAAAGCATTTTTCCTTCCATTTGAGCATCTATAAACTCCATGTCTTTACCTGTCGTTGCTTTTACTTTATCAATAAGCGCTTGTGTGTTTTTAGCCATAGCAACACCAGATGAACCAACAATGAAAATGTTTGCATCGGTAACACCAATTTCATTTTTGATTTTTTTGTAATTCGTAACTACAACATTAGCCGCTCTGTCAATATCTTCTTGAGCTAAATTACCGTCTATCGAAATACCTTTTGCGATTGCTACATTTTCTGTCCAATAAGATTTGATGGTAAAACCTCCTTTTTTGATGTTATAAACATCGATAACTGACATTTTTATTCCTTTGCTTCCTATTTCTATTCCGGCAAAAATATTTTCATTTTCTTGAGAAAAAAGTAAAGACTGAGTAAATAAAAGTAAGATTAGCGTAAAATGTAATTTTAAACTTTTCATGGGGTCTTGTTTTTGGGTTACTTAATTTGCTAGGAATCCAAAAATATTAAAATTTTGTTAATATCAAAGTTAAAATTTCGATAATAAAAAATCCGCAGAAATGCGGATTGTACTTTATTAGTTAAGTATGTATACTTAAACCTTCATTATTTCAGCTTCTTTGATAGCTAAATGGTCATCTATTTTCTTGATATATGCATCTGTTAATTTCTGAACATTTTCTTCAGCAGTTTTACAAATATCTTCAGATGTTCCATCTTTTTCTAATTTTTTGATCTCTGTATTTGCATCTTTACGAGCATTACGAATACCGATTTTTGCGTCTTCAGCTTCAGATTTGGCTTGTTTTACTAAATCTTTACGACGTTCTTCCGTTAGTGGTGGAACAGATATGATAATGTTATCACCATTGTTCATTGGATTAAAGCCAATATTAGCTATCATGATGGCTTTTTCAATAGGTTGTAACATGTTTTTTTCCCAAGGCGTAACAGTGATAGTTCTTGCATCGGGAGTATTGATGTTAGCAACTTGTGAAAGAGGGGTTTGTGAGCCATAATAGTCTACAAATACACCGCCTAACATTTGAGGGGATGCTTTACCAGCACGAATATTTAAAAATTCTTTTTCTAAGTGAGCAATTGAACCTTCCATAGATTCTTTAGTGCTGTCTAGTATAAAATTTATTTCTTCAGTCATTTTTAGTTTTCAGTTTTCTGTCTCGGTTATCAGTGTTAGATTACTTTGACGGGTTGTTATATATTAACTACTGTTCCTACGTTTTCTCCTTTACAAATTCTTAATAAATTACCTTCTTTATTCATGTCAAACACAATAATTGGTAATTTATTTTCTTGACTTAATGTGAATGCTGTTGTGTCCATTACATTTAATCCTTTTGCTAATACATCGTCAAATGAAATATAATCAAATTTAACTGCATCAGGGTTTTTTTCTGGATCTGCGTTGTAGACTCCGTCAACACGTGTTCCTTTTAAAATTACATCAGCATCAACTTCAATTCCTCTTAAAACTGCAGCCGTGTCTGTTGTGAAATAAGGATTTCCAGTTCCTGCTCCAAATATTACGATACGATTCTTTTCAAGATGTCTTACAGCACGACGTTTGATGTATGGTTCTGCAATGGCTTCAATTTTTAAAGCAGTTTGAAGTCGAGTTAACATTCCTTTTTCTTCCAAGGCTCCTTGTAATGCCATTCCATTAATTACAGTGGCAAGCATTCCCATATAATCACCTTGAACGCGGTCCATTCCGTTACTTGCTCCAGCAACACCTCTAAAGATATTTCCTCCTCCAATTACAATAGCGATTTCTACTCCTAAATCATGAATTTGTTTAATTTCTTCGGCATATTCACCTAATCTTTTAGGGTCAATTCCATATTGACGATCTCCCATTAGTGCTTCGCCACTTAATTTTAGAAGTATTCTCTTGTATTTCATTTTACATTGTTTAGCTGTGCAAATATAGAGATTATCTACGATTTTAGAAATACTGTTTTAGGTAGTTTTTTCTTCTGAATGCAAGTATTTTTCAATCAAATAATGCCCCAGATAGATCAGAGGTGTTAAAGCAATTGCTATTATCAATTTAAAGCTATATCCTGAAAGAGACATGTTTATGTAATCTTTGGTGGAGATTTTTCCGGTTAACCAAAAAGCAATGCCAGAAACTATGAAGCTATCAATTAATTGCGAAATAACGGTTGATCCTGTGCTTCGTAACCAAATCATCTTCTTTCCAGTTTTATTTCTGAGAATCCAGAAAACTGATACATCAACCAATTGTGAAACTAAGAAAGCAATTATACTTGCAATCATTATGAGTAATCCTTGACCAAATACTGCATAAAACTGCTCGTCATTTACAGTTTGTCCTGTTTCAAATGCTGGAATTTTTGTTCCTACCAAAAGTAGTAAGATACAATATCCTATTAATCCGGCTGTAATAAAAGATAGTTTTTTTACTCCGTCTTTTCCAAAGTGTTCATTAATCAAATCAGTGGTGAGGAAAACAACTGGCCATGGCAAAATTCCAATACTCATTAAAAATGGCCCTATTTGTATTAGTTTTCCACCAATTAATTCTGCAACTATAGCGTTTGTTATAAAAATTCCCGCAAGAACTATAAATACAATGTCTTTTTTGGTTTTGAACATGATTTGCGTTTTCTCAAAGATAACAGATTTGCAGAAATAAAAAAACCTCAGTCATTGACTGAGGTTTTGTATGTGATTTAAGATGTTGATTATCCTAAACTAACTCTTTTGAAACCTGTGATTTCAACATTAAATCCTTTAACATAATCACTAACTTTTTTAGTATCATCTTTGATGAAGTTTTGATCTAATAAAGCTTTCTCTTGATCTAAAGTAGTATTGTCAGAGATGAAACGTTGAATTTTTCCAGGAATAATTTTATCCCAAATTTGTTCTGGTTTACCTTCAGCTTTTAATTCTGCTTTAGCATCTTCTTCAGCTTGCTTTAAAACTTCTTCAGTTAATTGAGAGTAAGAAATATATTTAGGAACATTTTTCAATGTTTTTCCTAAACGTTTTGCCTCTTCATTTTCTTTTTCAATTATAGCAATACGAGCAGCAAGTTCAGATTCAACGAAAGCAGGATCAAAATCTTTGTAA
>CBFHBH010000121.1:0-6434 GCA_965653735.1 uncultured Flavobacterium sp.
GAAAAATGCCATCAAAGTAAACAACGCTTTAGACTATCAAACAAACATTGAAGGAATCTATGCAATAGGTGACGTAAACACTTATCCAGGAAAGCTAAAATTGATTTTATGTGGTTTCCATGAAGCGACTTTAATGTGTCAAAGTGTTTATAACAGAATAAATCCTGGAAAGAAATATGTCTTGAAATACACTCCGGTTTCAGCAATTGATGGTTTTGATGGTTCTCGTAAAGAAGCTGAAAAAGCAGTTGTAAAAGCAATTGAATAAAACAATATTATAAAAAAAAAGCGGGTTAATCCCGCTTTTTTTATTTCTTACTCGCTAAATAAACTCCGCTCAAAATTACGCTAGCTCCAACAAGCTGCATGAAATTCAAGGTTTCTCCATCAAGCATTCCCCAGCTCATCGCTACAATAGGTATAAAATACGTAACCGATGAAGCAAAAAGAGGAGAGGTGATTTGGATTAGTTGATAATACAAAATATTAGCAATTCCTGTTCCTACCATTCCTAGAATTATTATGAAAAGTGTAGAATGAATAACTTCCGGTTGTGTCATTACATCAGCATAACCGTTTGCAAAAAGAATAATCAATGCAGGAATCAGTAGTGTTAGAAAGTTTCCAGTTGTAATTGCCAGCGGACTAACATCTGATAAATATCTCTTAATTAAATTTACATTCAGTGCATAACACATGGTTGCAATTACTACTAAAAATGCACAAAAATAGTTTGTTTCTCCACTCGCTGATTTCCCAAAGAAAACAAGAAGTAAACAACCAGTTAAACCTAAAACAACTCCTATAACTTGATTTCTTACAAAGCCTAATCCAAAAGCCAAGACGCCAATTAATAAGGTGTATAAAGGTGTCAAGGAGTTTAAAATTCCGCTTACCGAACTTTTTATTCCAGTCTGCGCATAAGCAAATAAAAACACAGGTAATCCGTTACCAAATAAAGAAGTTATAGCGACATATTTCCATTTAGTAAGTGGTATTTTAGAAATACTTTTAAATCCAACGATTACCATAAAAAGGCAGGCAAATATTATTCGTAAGGCACCTAGCTGAAAAGGATTTAAGCCTACTAAACCACGTTTTATCAATATAAAAGAACTACCCCAAATTAAGGAAAGTAATATTAATAAGAACCATTTGTTATTTTTAGAAAACATAAAGAGATTTTGATTTCCCAAAATTATGTTATTGTTTGGATATGAATTGTCAAAATCTATACTTTTGTTTATTCAATTATCAAAAAAAGAAATTATGAAAAATATTAAACTATCAATCTTAGCTTTAGTAGTAGCTGGGATTACTTTGGTAAGTTGTAAAAAAGAAGAAGAAGCTGCTAATGCAGAAACAAATGCAGTAACGGAAACTACTACTAATTCCGACTCTAAAACGGTAGCTAAAGCAGAGACTACAACTTTCAATATCGAAGGCATGACTTGTGCAATGGGTTGTGCTAAAACAATCGAAAACAAATTAGCTGGTTTAGAAGGAGTTCAAAAAGCTACAGTGGATTTCGAAAAGAAAACAGCTACTGTTGAATATGATGCTGCTGTTCAAACTCCTGAGAAATTAGTTGAAACTGTTGAGGCTGTTGCTGATGGTAAAACATACAAAGTATCTAACGTAAAAAATACTGCTGATAAAGCAATGAATTATCAAGAACCAAAGCAGGAGAAAAAGAAAGCAACCGCTACTAAAGAAGCTTCGAAAACGGCTGAAGCTTCTGCAACGACTAAGAAAAAAGCTGGTTGTTGTGCTTCAAAAAAATCTTGTTCATCAAACGTTAAGGCAGAAGGAACATTGTAATATTTTCACTTAATAAAAAAGCTCCGATATTTCGGAGCTTTTTTTATTTCCATTCTAATGATTCCATTAGCATTCGTAAATCGTTTTTGATATAGTGTGCCGCAGGTAAAACCGAATCAAAATTTGGTCTGGCATAAAAATAAACAGAACCTGCTAAAAAGTGTTTCGTGCTATCCGTTAAATAAAACTGAGATTGTGAAGCAGCGTTTCCGCCCACTTCATAAAACATTCCGTACGCTTTCTTTTTCTCATTTACATAAGGTTGCTCAACAATTCCATCAGCTTTGATAACATGTTCGTATGTCAGTTTTTGAGCATCACGTAAGAGAGCGTCAATGTTTTTATTAACTGGTTTGTAGTTTAAATAAACTGTGGCTTTTAGTTTAGGATATTCTATATGAAAGTTGCAATCGCCTTGATCTACAACCTTTCCCAGTGTATTGTATTCAAAAGTGAAACCACACGTTTTGTCAAATTTTGTATAACTTGGCTCTGGGTAGTTTAAGCTTAAATAGGCTTTGGGTTTTGGTAATACATCGTCTTTGCAACTTATAATGTTTATGCATAATCCACAAAAAAGGATAAAGCTCAAATATCTTTTTGACATTGGAAATTAATTAAAAGGGTAAATCGTTTTCGATAGGGTTGTCAAAATTAGTGCTTTTTGGTGTTTCGGGTTGCGATTTTAACATTTCCGAATCCTTTTTAGTAGTAAGAAAAGTGAATTCGGTTACCTGAATTTCTGTAGTGTATTTGGTAGTGCCGTCTTCAGCTTGCCATTGACGAGATTTAATGCGTCCTTCAACATAAATCTTATCTCCTTTAGAAAGGTATTTTTCGCAAATTTCGGCAGCTTTATTGCGAACCACAACATTATGCCATTCGGTCGAAGTAATTTTCTCTCCAGTCGTTTTATTTATATAGATGTCATTGGTAGCCAGCGGAAACCTTCCTATGCAATTTCCACCTTCAAAATAATGCATTTTTACTTCGTCTCCTAAATGACCTATAAGTATTACTTTATTTAATGTACCGTTCATGGCTTATAAATTAGTGAACATCAAATATACGCAAAATTTCAATATTTATAGTTTTCTATAAAATTGTGGAGTACAATGGGAAAAGGATGTTTTTTTAACGTTTCGTAATCAAAACTATTTTCGAAAGGAAACTCGTATAAGTTGTGCCAAATGCCTTTTTGAGTTCTTTTATTGATAATTGCTTGGTTTTTATTGTCTATAACCAGAAGATAATTGAAGAATCTGTTTGTAATTTTTTGCTTTTTAAGTTTTATCGGAAGTTGAGAAACTTTGTTTTTTGCCAGTGCTAAGCACGAATTATCCAATGGACACGAATTACAATCAGGACTTTTTGGGACACATTGTAAAGCGCCAAATTCCATAATAGCTTGGTTAAACAACTCTGGCTTTTTTTTGTCAATTAATTCTGAGGCTAACTGAGTAAATTCTTTTTTAGCTCCGCTGGAAGCGATATCAGTTTCAATATCAAAATATCTCGACAGGACTCTGTAAACGTTTCCATCTACAACAGGAACACATTCTTTAAACGAAAAAGAAGCTATTGCTGCGGCTGTATATTCTCCAATTCCTTTAAGTTTTAGTAAATCTTTGTAATTGTTTGGGAAATTTCCGCTTAATTCTTCAGAAATGTATTTTGCAGTAGCGTGAAGGTTTCTTGCTCTAGAGTAGTAGCCTAATCCTTGCCATAGTTTTAAAACTTTTTCTTCATCGGCTTTGGCCAAATCAAAAACGGTTGGGAAAGCCTCAGTAAAAGCTAAAAAATAAGGTAAACCTTGTGCTACACGGGTTTGTTGTAACATAATTTCTGAGAGCCAAATATGGTATGGATCCTTTGTTTTTCGCCATGGTAAATCTCGTTTATTGTCTAAATACCACGTAATTAATGTCTTACTAAAACTCATAGTTCTTAATTGGTACGCAAAAATAAATCTTTATGTTATTAAATTTTAATCGGTTATAGTTGAAATATTGTTTTTTTAATTTATATATTTGCACACTCAAAAAATTACATAAACTTAAATTTATATAATACAATGACAAAAGCAGATATCGTAGCTAAAATTGCTGACAAATTAGGGTTGGAAAAAGGAGATGTTCAAGCTACAGTTGAATCTTTTATGGATGAAGTGAAAACTTCATTAGAAACAGGAGATAACGTTTATTTAAGAGGTTTCGGAAGTTTTATCGTTAAAACAAGAGCTGAAAAAACGGGAAGAAACATTTCTAAAAATACAACAATCAAAATCCCTGCTCACAACATTCCAGCATTCAAACCTGCTAAAGTTTTCGTAGAAGGGGTTAAAACAAACAACGAAGCAAAATAATTTACTAATCTATAAAACTACAAAGTTATGCCAAGTGGTAAAAAAAGAAAAAGACATAAGGTAGCTACTCACAAACGTAAAAAAAGAGCGAGAGCTAATCGTCATAAAAAGAAAAAGTAGTTCTTAAACTACTTTTTTCTTTTTAAACGTTCATTGAAAAATAAGATTTCAGATTTCAGATTTCAGATTTCAGATTTTTTTTAATCTATCATCTATTTATCTATTTATCTATTATCTAAAAATGCAGATAAAAATTTACGCATGAATAAAGAATTAATTATTCGAACAAGTTCTGACGCTGTAGATTTTGCCTTATTAAAAGATGGAAAACTAATCGAATTACACAAAGAAGAAGAGAAAAGCAACTTCCAGGTAGGTGATATTTTTATCGCCAAAATCAGAAAACCAGTTGCGGGACTAAATGCTGCTTTTGTAAATGTAGGTTTCGAAAAAGATGCCTTTTTACACTATCACGATTTAGGTCCTAATCTAGCTTCACAGTTGAAATTCATCAAACTTGTAAGCGCAGGTAAATTAAAAGATTTCTCCCTAAAAACCTTTCAGTTTGAAGCAGAAATAGACAAAGACGGAGCGATTGGTGATGTGTTAAGTGCAAACCAATCAATTTTAGTGCAAGTGGTTAAAGAACCAATTTCTACCAAAGGGCCAAGAATAAGCTCTGAGCTTTCTCTTGCCGGAAGGTATATAGTTTTGGTTCCGTTTTCTGACCGAGTTTCGATTTCACAAAAAATTGAATCAAGAGAAGAAAAAGAACGACTTAAACGTCTGGTACAGTCTATCAAGCCAAAAGGATTTGGGGTTATTGTTCGCACAGTAGCCGAAGGCAAAAAAGTTGCAGAAATTGACAAAGACTTGCAAAATTTGTTGGACAAATGGACAGCAATGTGCAAGCGTATTCCTACTGCACATCATCCTTCAAAGGTATTGGGTGAGTTAAATAGAGCATCTTCAATATTAAGAGATGTTTTTAACGATACATTCAGTGCTATTTTAACAGATGACAAGGAACTTTATGACGAGACCAAGGACTATTTACAAGAAATTGCTCCTGGAAAAGAGTCAATCGTCAAACTCTATCAATCTAAAGATGTACCTCTTTTCGAAAAGTACAGTATAGAGCGCCAAATAAAGACTTCATTCGGGAAAACAGTTTCTATGAGCAAAGGAGCTTACCTTATTATAGAACATACCGAAGCTATGCATGTCATAGATGTTAATAGCGGCAACAGATCAAATAAAGCAACTAATCAGGAAGAAACAGCCCTAGAAGTAAATATGATTGCTGCTGCCGAAGTAGCACGTCAGTTACGACTTCGTGATATGGGTGGAATTATTGTTGTCGATTTTATCGATATGCAAAATCCTGATAACCGCAAAGTATTGTACGATTTCTTAAAAGAAGAAATGAGTGACGATAAAGCAAAGCATAAAATATTACCTCCGAGTAAATTTGGACTGGTACAAATTACCAGACAAAGAGTTAGACCCGAGGTGAATATTAAAACAAAGGAAGAAGATCCTAATAACGAAAAGGGCGAAATAGATGCACCTATTCTTATTATCGAAAAAATAGCTTCTGACTTAGAAAGAATTATTAAGCAACATAAGAAAGTGCGTTTAAATGTACATCCTTTTATTGCTGCATACCTTACAAAAGGTTTTCCATCAATACGTTCAAAATGGTTTTTTGAACATAAAAAATGGGTGAAAATCATACCACGTGACGCTTACACGTACTTAGAATATAAGTTTTTAGACGAAAACGGAAATTCTATTCAAGATTAAAGATAAAAACCGCCTCGAGAAATCTTGGCGGTTTTTTTATTTGTAGCTATTCCCGCTTTCCACTATATCTTTTAAATGGGCATTTCGAGAACCTCAATACCCATTTTAAAAGGATGCCGTTGCAATCGGGGCTATTACTCACTAACGATTTCTATTTTCTTTCTTATTTCAAAACCTGTTTCATCTACCACTGTGACGTAATGAAAACCCGTTGTGGTGTTGATAGGCATTTCATGGAAAGTTTTAGTTGATCCAATATATTTATTGTCAAGATACCAGTAAAGTTCTTTTTCTCTTTGGGAATGTGCCACTTTTATAATTACGGGCTGAATAACACTGTTGAAATTCTTGGTTAAATATATCTTTCTATTATCCTTTGGATAGATAAAATCCATCGCACCTTGTTGTGCACCTTGACAGCCTTCCAGAAAAGGAGGAAGAG
>CBFHBH010000122.1:0-6422 GCA_965653735.1 uncultured Flavobacterium sp.
ATTCATTTATTTTGCATGCACGATATTTGTGTTTGAATTTAATAAAATAATTCCTTTTTCATCAATTAATCTTCACAATATTTTTCATTCAATTTTGGGTATCAACCATTTACAAAGAGGTTAGATTATTTCTAATCTCTTTGAAGGTTGTGCTATACCTAACAATACTATAAATAAATGAATTTTAGTAAACTAAAATATGGTTTGTTGATAGTTGGTTTACTTTTTTTAAACTGTAAATCATCTAAAAAAATAATTACCAGTACTAAAGACGAGAAGACAGAAAAAAGAGTCGATTCACTTTTGAATTTAATGACTCTTGAGGAAAAAATAGGTCAAATGAATCAGTATAATGGTTTCTTTGATGTTACTGGACCTGTGCCAAAAAATGGGACAGCTGCTCAAAAATATGAAAACCTGAAGAAAGGTTGGGTAGGCGCAATGCTTAATGTAAAAGGCGTTAAAGAAGTAAGAGTGCTCCAAAAAATTGCTGTTGAAGAGACACGTTTGAAGATTCCTTTACTTTTTGGATTTGATGTTGTCCATGGGTATAAAACAATAAGTCCAATTCCCTTGGCTGAGGCGGCAAGCTGGGATCTAGAAGCAATAGAAAAATCTGCTCAAATTGCTGCTGAAGAAGCATCTTCTACAGGAATAAACTGGACTTTTGCGCCAATGGTAGACATCACAAGAGATGCAAGATGGGGTAGAGTAATGGAGGGAGCTGGAGAAGATCCTTTTTTAGGAAGTAAAATAGCGATAGCAAGAGTTAAAGGCTTTCAAGGAGATTTAACTTCAAATAAAAATGTTTTGGCTTGTACTAAGCATTTTGCTGGATATGGTTTTGCAGAGTCTGGAAGAGATTACAATACTGTTGCTGTGAGTGATGAAGTTTTGCAAAATGTGATTTTACCACCTTTCAAGGCAACAATTGATGCAAATGTTAAAACTTTTATGAATTCATTTAATGAACTAAATGGTATTCCTGCAACAGGAAATTCTTTTTTGCAAAGAGATATACTAAAAGGGGATTGGAAATTTGAAGGTTTTGTGGTTTCAGACTGGGGTTCTATATACGAAATGATTGCTCATGGTTACGCAAAAAATAGCAAACAAGCTGCAGAAATAGCTGCAAATGCTGGTTCGGACATGGATATGGAATCATATGCTTATGTTGAAAATTTAGCCCAATTAGTTAGGGAAGGGAAAGTAAAAGAAACTATAATTAATGATGCTGTTAAAAGAATTTTAAGAGTAAAATTTGAATTAGGATTATTTGAGAATCCTTATAAATACTGTGATGAAAATCGTGAAAAAGAAACCATTGGTAAAGCCGAATTTCATAATGAAGTTTTAGATATTGCTAAAAAATCAATTGTTCTTTTAAAAAATGAAAACGAATTACTTCCTCTTTCTAAACAAGGAAAAAGAATTGCAGTAATTGGTTCTTTGGCAAATGATAAAACTAGTCCTCTCGGAAGTTGGAGAATAGGCGCAGATGATGAAACTGCTGTTTCCGTTTTAGAAGGTTTAAAAAAATATACTGGAAATCAAATCACATATGCTAAGGGTGCAGATGTAGCAGTTGGAAGGACTCAATTTATGTGGGAAACTAAAATTAATATGGCTGATAAAACAGGGTTTCCAGAAGCCATCAAAACAGCCAAAAATGCGGATGTTGTAATTATGGTTTTAGGTGAACACGGATTGCAATCTGGTGAAGGTAGAAGTAGAGCAGATATTACGTTACCAGGGGTGCAACAAGAATTATTGGAAGAAGTCTACAAAGTAAATCCTAATATCGTCTTAGTTTTAAATAATGGTCGTCCGCTTGCTATTCCTTGGGCAGCTAAACATATTCCGGCTATTGTTGAAGCTTGGCATTTAGGAACACAATCTGGAAATGCAATAGCACAAGTTTTATATGGAGATTATAATCCTAGTGGTAAGTTACCAATGACTTTTCCTCGAAATGTTGGCCAAGTTCCTATTTATTATAATCATAAGAATACTGGAAGACCAGTGATGAATGAACCTGAAAGTGTTTTTTGGTCCCATTATATGGACGAAGCAAACACTCCTCTTTATCCATTTGGACATGGTTTGAGTTATTCTAAATTTCAATATTCAGATTTAAATTTAAATTTAGATACATTTTCTAAAAACGGAAAAATTGAAGTTTCAGTTACAGTTAAAAATGTTGGAAAAGTGGCTGGTAAAGAAGTTGTCCAAATGTATATAAGAGATTTAATAGGAAGTTATACTCGCCCAGTAAAGGAATTAAAAGACTTTAAAATGATTCATCTTGAACCAAATGAATCTAAAAAAATCACTTTTATTATTGATGAAAAAACGATAGAATATTATACTCCAAATGCTAAATGGGAAGCAGAACCAGGAGATTTCAAAGTATTTGTGGGGACAAATTCTGCGGATGTTTTAGAAAAAGATTTTCAATTTAAATAAACCAAAATAAATTCAAATACCAATTAACAAATAAACCTAAACTAAAAATTATGAAAAGAATGTTTTATTTTAAAATTCTGGCAGTATTGCAAGTACTGTTCATGAGTTCTATGAGTTTTGCTCAAGGAGCGATCCCTTTTACGGTAAATAATAATTCCCCTTTTGCTGATTCCGATTTATATGTCGCGATAGTAGGGATAGACTACACAACAGGAAATCATGTGTGGGTAAACCCTAAAACGAGCCAAGTTCTCCCAATGAGTTCATCTTATAATACTGTACAAGGGCCAACACCAGGCGGAAATTTAGGTCCTGGCGGAAACGGGAAATATGCAAATTGTTTTGCTAAATTAAGCGAGATTCCTAACAAAACATTTACACTACCACTTATTGCGGGATGTAGAGTATTTATTTCAAAAGGATCTCAAATGTATTTATATTTCTTTGGGGCCTCAGGAGCACCATCAGGTTATGCTGGACATAATCCTTTAAATCCTACAGATCCAAATAATGGGATACTTTATGAAATGATTGAGCTAACAAATAATCAATATGGTTTTTTTGGAAACCCTACTCGTGTTGACTCTTTTAAATACCCTATGGGATTAGAATTACTTGGAGCAAATGGTTATCAAAAGAAAGTAGGAGAATATAAGACTCAAAGCGAAATAGTAGCAGCTTTTAAAGCCAATGTACCAACAGAATTTCAAGGTTGTGTAAATGATGCGACTGGTGAAATTACTGCACCTTCAAAAACTCCAGCTTTTGCCGAAGGTTCTGGAGCTTATGCAAATTACATGAAATCTTATGTGGATGCTATTTGGAACAAATACAAAAACGAAGATTTAATATTTTATGCTGGAGATGCTGGTGTTTTTAAAGGAAGAGTAATTGGCGAACAGCTTGAAGTTGTTGGTCAATCAGGAGGTTTTGTAGGTCGCACAGGAAGAGTACAATATAGACCATCTACTCAGGAAGTTTTGGAAGGGAAAGGAGTTCTAGACAGAAGATTAGTTGATGGAGATTTAGATTTAGTAGTTCAAGCTCAACTTTGCGCTGCTATAAACAGACATATGGTGAATGTAACTACACCTAATCCAGGTCAACAAAATTGGTATGATGCTCCTAATTTTTATAAAGCTAACCCAATGAATCATTATGCTAAATTTTGGCACTTGCCAGGAGTCAGTTTAGATAATTTATCTTACGGTTTTGCTTATGATGATGTAGCAGATCAATCACCATCATTGCATACTCCACAACCTACAAAAGTCATTGCTACTTTTGGTGGATATGTAGGTATTACTAATCCTTCGGTTCCTGCAACAACTGGAATTATAACATCCTATGATGATTGTAATTTTACTGGGTTCTCAGCTGGATTTGGGATTGGTGATTATAATCTAGCCGCATTGCAAGCAAAAGGGGTTAGAAACGATATTATGTCTTCATTAAAAATAACACAAGGTTACAAAGTTGTATTATACATTGATGATAATTTTACTGGAACTTCTACAACATTGACTTCAGATTCTTCTTGTTTCAATGCAACTTGGAATGATAAAGTTACTTCCATGAGAGTTCTACCAAATGGAGATACTAATGTAGGGAATGTTACTTATTATCTACAAAACCGCAATAGTGGATTGTATATGGATGTATGGGGCTCAAGCAATGTCAATGGCGCGAATGTGGCTCAAGGGACATTTAATGGTGGAAACAATCAAAAATTCACTTTTACTCATTTAGGAGATGGACTTTATAAAATAATTGCAAACCATAGCGGTCAATCACTTGATATTAATAATTTCAACACTGCAAATGGTGCCAATGTAGAGCAGTATCCATACAATGCTACTCCTAATCAACAATTTATCTTGGTTTCAACTGGTGACGGATATTTTAAAATTATTGCAAAACATAGTGGTAAGCTAGTAGAAGTTGCTGGATATAGTACTGCTAATGGTGGAAACGTACAACAATGGGAAAATGTGAACCAAACTAGCGGACATTGGAAATTGGTACCAGTTGTAAATTCAACAGTAATACAAGCTGAAAACTATTCAGCAATGAGTGGCATACAGGTTGAAGCTACAACAGATACTGGAGGAGGTTCAAACGTTGGATATTGTGATACTGGCGATTGGATGGCTTACAATAGTGTAAACTTCCCTACTACTGGTTCTTATCTTATTGAGTACAGAGTAGCAAGTGCTGTTACAGGTGCAAAAATTTCATCTGATTTAAATGCTGGATCAATTGTATTAGGTACGTTAAATGTTCCCAACACAGGCGGATGGCAAAATTGGCAAACTATTTCTCATACTGTTAATGTAAATGCTGGGACTTATAATTTTGGGATTTTTATTCAAACTTCGGGTGTAAATATTAATTGGATTAAAATTACTAAAGTTGGTAATGCAGCAAAAGTAGTTTTAGACTCAAAAGAAGAAGTGCAAGATGAAGCTGAATTAAAAGTTTATCCAAATCCTACATCAGATTATTTGTTCTTTTCAAAAGAGGTTAATGAACAAAAACTTTTTGTGATTGATTTGTCAGGTAATATAGTTTTAAAAACTAAATTTTCTCAAAATAGTCTTGATGTTTCAAGTTTGTCATCAGGAGTTTATTTTGTGGTAATTGAAGAAGGAAATAATAAAGTTATCAAGAGATTTTTAAAAAAATAACACCTATTGTAACTTGATTAGTTATTATTTTGAGTTTTCTTTAGAGCGTTCGATTTATCGAACGCTTTTTTTATTGAGTTATGAGAAGGTAAAAATTACAGACAAAAAAACTATTGATAACTAAAAATTGAAGAAAATATTTTTCTAAAAAAGTTAAATTTTAAATTTTTTTTGCATTTCTAAAATAAAATGACTTAAATTTGGCACATAACACCAAAACAATCGCTTATAACACAAAAATACTTTTTACAGAGAGAAGTCTCTTTAATGATTAACCCAAAATCTAAAAAGTATTGTTATGGCTACAAATCAACTCCCAGACGCTTTATTAGTTAGAGATTACATTAATGGTAATGAGAACGCATTGGCTGTGTTAATTAATAGACACCAATCTAAAATTTACGGATTTATTTATTCAAAAGTTTTAGACAGAGATTTATCTGATGATATTTTTCAGGATACCTTTATTAAAGTAATTAAAACTCTAAAATCAAACTCATATAATGAAGAAGGCAAATTTTTGCCTTGGGTTATGCGTATTGCTCATAATTTAATCATTGATACATTTAGAAGAGATAAAAAAATGCCAAAGTATCGTGATTCGGACGAATTTTCAATTTTTTCAATTCTAATGGATAATAGTCCCAATATTGAAGGGCAAATGATTACAGAACAGGTAGAATCTGATTTATTAAAGCTAATTAATGAACTTCCTGACGATCAAAGAGAAGTGTTGGAAATGAGAATCTATCAAGATCATAGTTTTAAGGAAATAGCTGATTTAACAGGTGTTAGTATTAATACGGCTTTGGGTAGAATGCGTTATGCAGTTCTTAATTTGAGAAAGATTATTGAAAAAAATCAAATTATTTTGACCAATTAAACAATATCTTTTATAGAGAAGCGTTATATTTAAAATTAAACATAAAATATGGCAAAACTCTACACTAAGAAAAAAAATGAAACCCAAGAGATGTTACCAAAAAAGGAAACAGTGGATTTTATATTAAACTATTCAAAAGCAGTACGAATAGTTAAAACTACAAACAAAGAAAACTTTGAGATAGTTGTAAATTGAGCTAGAGAGAACGCCCTTTTCAGGGCGTTTTTTTATTGTATTCTTTTAGTACCGAAGTTCTTCCAATTGTTTTCGTAATGATGTCTTTTTCAAGATTCCAACCTCGTGCAGGAGAATATTCACGACCATACCATATTATTTGAAGATGTAAATCATTCCATAATTCTTTTGGAAAAATTGCTTTAGCATCT
>CBFHBH010000123.1:0-6419 GCA_965653735.1 uncultured Flavobacterium sp.
CCTGGTTTTCTGAAATGGGAAAATATTGCTGGAATCAAAGAGACTTTGGAAAAAGCTGTTGAATTTTTAAAATAACAAGTAAACATATTTTTAAAAGCTGAGAGTTTAACTCTCAGCTTTTTTTTGTTAATTCGCAAAATACAAAACCCATTAATAATGAAAAAAATAATCTACTTTTTAAGTGCTTTTGCACTTCTTTTAAATTCATGCTCTCATGATATTGAGCCTAATATGCCTCCATCTGATGATTCGACAAATCCATCGAATCCATCAAACCCTTCACCTAGTTCTGTTTTGTTAAAAAAAACAATTAGTAATGAAACAGGTACTACTATTACTTCTAATTTAACATATAATGGAAATAAAATTGTAAGTGTTATTGATGATAGTGCTGAGGTAGATTTGTTTTTTACGTATACTGGAGATAATATTACAAAAATAGAATATAAATTAAATGATGGGACTATTGACCAGATTGATAATTATTCATATGATGCAAATGGTAGAATAATCTCTATGGTTTCTTTACAGCCAAGTGTAGATTGGGGTCAAAAAGAAACATACACTTATAATCCAGATGGCACAGTTTCAGTAAATTATTATAGCGGAGATTTATTATCACAAACTAATTTAGATCAAACGGGTAAAGTTTATTTTGCTAATGGAGAAGTTTCTAAAATTGAGTTATTTGATGATCTTGGTAATTCAGATGATGTTATTGTGTATGGATATGATAATAAAATAAATCCTTTTAAAAACATTACAGGTTATAGTAAATTAAATTTTTGTTATAGCATTGCAAATGGTATTAATAATAATATTGTATCAGAGAATTCAACGGCTGATGGTTTGACTTCTTACACATTTGTTTATGAATCAAACAATTATCCTAAAATGGTAACTGAAACAAATGGAGGTGTTTCATCAACAACTCAATTTTTTTACTAGAAGACAAGTAAAATATAAAAGAGCCCAAAACAGTAAGTTTTGGGCTCTTTTATTATGCAGAAACAGAACTTTTTCTTTCACCTATTTGTTGTCTCCACATGGCATAGTAAAGGCCTTTTTCATCCAGTAAATCTAAATGTTTGCCTTGTTCGATTATTTTACCTTGTTCCAAGACAAAAATCTTATCAGCATGCATGATTGTAGATAAACGATGGGCAATAAGGATAGTTATTCTAGTTTGATCAGAGATACTACGTATTGTACTGTTTATTTCTTCTTCTGTAATCGAATCCAAAGCTGAAGTTGCCTCGTCAAAAATTAATAAGTTGGGATGCCTTAAAATAGCTCTTGCAATAGATAAGCGTTGCTTTTCTCCTCCAGAGACTTTTATTCCGCCTTCACCAATAGTGGTGTTTAAGCCATTTTCTGCACGATTTAATAGTTTGTCACAACTTGCTTTGTGTAAAGCATCTAATAGTTCCTGATCTGTAGCGTCTGGTTTTACAAACAATAGATTTTCTCTAATGGTTCCTGAGAATAACTGCGCGTCTTGTGTTACAAAACCCAATTGTTTTCTTAATTCTAATATATCAATGGCTTTAGAATCTACTCCGTTATATAAAACCTGTCCTTGTGCTGGCGGATATAATCCTACTAATAGCTTAACTAAAGTAGTTTTTCCTGCTCCAGATGGCCCTACAAAGGCAATGGTTTCGCCCTGTTTAATGTCAAAATTTATATTTTCAACTGCTGGCTGACTAGCCGATTTGTGTTTGAAACTTACATTAGAGAATGTCATCGATTTAATCATTCCTATAGTTTCAGGTCTTTCTGGACGATGTTCAGACTCGGCATCAAGCAGTTTTTGAAAATTTTCCATCGAAACCTTAGTTTCATTTTTGGCAATAATATAAGCGCTTAATTCCTGTAATGGATTAAAAATAAAGAACGTGAAAAAAACCATTGTCAAAAGGTCTCCCACAACAATTTTGCCTCCAAATAAAAAGTAATATAAAGTGAAAACCACACATGTACGCATAAAGTGTACGGTTGTTCCTTGAATAAAACTTAAGCTTCTAATAAAACGTACTTTTTGTAGTTCCAATTGAAGTATTTTAAGAGTATTAGAGTTTAGTCGACCTTCTTCCTGATAGGTTAATCCCAAACTTTTTACTAATTCTATATTGCGTAAACTCTCTGTTGTAGAACCAGCTAGTGAGTTGGTTTGTTGGACAATTCTTCTAGATACTGCTTTAATTTTCTTTCCTAAAAACGAACTTACATAAGCAATGATAGGAGCCGTTAAAACAAATATGATGGCTACTCTGTAATCGATTCTAGAAATGTAAACTAGGACAAAAATGAATCCAATGATTGTTTGGAAAATTAATGAAATTGATAAGGTAATCAGTTTTTCAGAATCGGTTCTCACTTTTTGAAGTTTACTTAGTGTTTCGCCACTTCTTTGATCTTCGAAATCTTCATAAGGAAGGTCTAATGATTTTTTAATGCCATCCGTGTACATTTCGGCACCAGTACGTTGAATGACAATATTGGTAAAATAATCCTGAAAGTTTTTGGTAATACGTGAAATCATTGCGGCGCCAAGAGAAAGTCCTAGCCAAAATCCAACTGCTTTAATAAACCCAATTTCGTTTCCTTTATACTTGGCAATACCAACACCACAATCCTGCATTAGTTTACCAGTGATAATCGAATCACTTAAACTAAAACAGATATTGATGGCAGCCATCAGTAATGCAAAAAATAATAGCGTCTTGTGTTTTTTGAGGTAACTATATAATAATTTCATAGGCTTTTATAAAGGTCCTGTTGTTTGAAGGACGAACAAAATTACGGAATAAAAGAGTGAAGAAATCGTTAAAATTGTCAAGTTATTATTTCGTAATTTTGATAAAAATATGACTTATAATGCAGTTTAGAACCGAAATCCCCATTGTTAAAAGCGTTTTTTCAATTGATTACCAATCTAAGATTTTATTGTTAGGGTCCTGCTTTGCAGAAAATATGGGCGATAAGTTTGAATATTTCAAGTTTCAAAATCAGGTTAATCCGTTTGGAATCATTTTTAATTCGGTTTCAATAGAAAAACTTATTCGCAGAATTGTAGAGAATAGCTATTTCACAGAAAAGGATATTTTCTATCACAATGAAGCTTGGCATTGCTTCGAAGTCCATTCTGAACTTTCAAATTTAGATAAAGACGATTTTTTAAAACATCTCAATCAACTCATTGATTCTACATACCAACATATTATCTCATCAACACATTTTGTAATAACTCTAGGAACGTCATGGGTGTATAGAGATATTATTTCGCATGAAATAGTTGCTAATTGTCATAAAGTAATGCAAAAACAATTCACGAAAGAGTTACTATCTGTTGAGGTTATCGAAAAGAGTTTACTAACTATGATTGATTTGATAAAAGGGATTAATCCTGAGGCAAAATTTATTTTCACTGTTTCTCCTGTTCGTCATATCAAAGATGGTTTTGTAGAAAATCAGGTGAGTAAGGCAAATTTGCTTCTAGCTGTTTATAAGGTTGTTAGTAATAATCCAACATTGGCAAACTATTTTCCGAGTTATGAAATTATGATGGATGAACTTCGTGATTATCGATTTTATGCTGAAGATATGCTACATCCTAATCAAACTGCGATAGATTATATTTGGATTAAATTCTTTGAAAATTATGTAAATGAAAAGGAATTTAGTTGGATGCAAAAAGTGTGCGATGTCCAAAAAGCAAAGCATCATAGGCCTTTTAATTCTGAATCGCATTCGCACCAAAAGTTTTTACAGAATATGAATCAGAAAATTGATACATTAGTACAACGTTTTCCTTTTATGAAATTCTAATGAATCTTTTATGATTAATCTTTATAAGAAACTTTTTTACGGATTATTATTTCTGGTTTTAGCCTTTTTTACCTATAAATATTTTACTTCAGATTCTGAAAGTTCTACCGAATATAATTCTAATCTAATACAAGAACAGATAAAAAGTGTAGGGAAACTTGTGGTTACTGAAGGTCATTTTTCTCAAACATTAACGTATAAAGATCAGGATAAATATTTTGGAGGATTATTTTCGTTTGATAAAAAAGCACTGATAATAGTAAATTCAGATGTTTCTGTAGCCTATGATTTACGCCAGATGAAATATGAAATTGATGAAAAAAATAAAACAATTACTATTTTAAATATACCTAAAGAAGAAATAAAAATAAGTCCAGATATTCAGTACTATGACATCGAACAAAGTAAATTTAACGAGTTTACGGGAGCCGATTTTAACGCAATTACTAAAAAGGTAAAGGCAGATTTGGCTAAAAAAATAGAAAAATCATCACTCAAAACCAATGCGCAAAATCGATTGATAAGCGAGCTTTCAAAGATCTTATTAATTACCCATTCAGTAGGATGGAAGGTTGAGTTTAATGGTCAGGAAATTACCTCAGATAAAGATTTTAAATTATAATAGAAAAGGCTTTCTAATGAAAGCCTTTGTATTCCATGATTATAGTTTGGCTTGAAGACTATTCCAGCCGCCACCATTAAGACAATCAATCCCATTTTGTTTTAGAATTGATGAAGCTTGTCCACTTCGCATTCCGCTTCTACAGCAAGTAATAACTGGTTTGTTTAGTTTTTTGATTTCGTTAATTTTAGAAGAAATTGAATCTAATGGAATGTTTTTTGAACCCATTATATGTCCTGAAGCAAATTCCGCTGGAGTTCTGACATCTATAATTACAGCTCCTCTGTTTGTAAATTCTTTGATGTCATTAGCTTTGTTTCCTAAACCAAATAAATTTAAAATGTCCATACTTTTTGTTTTTTTCAAAAGTACAGACATTACTATTTTATGTGAGTGACTAATGTTACTTAAGCCGAAACTTTATCAAAAATAAGTTCTAATCCATTTGCAATTAAATGAGCAACTTCAGGTCTACGAAGTTTTACACGCTCAAGATAATTTACAATCTTATCAGTAAAATCATTATTATGGGCTTTGTGTGTCAATTCGGCAATTTCTACACATAGTAACCAATCGTTAGGATGACAGCCTGATACAGCTCCAAAAGCTTCCTTTAACGTAATTTCTGCATTTTTTCCTTCTCTAATTAAACGAACATTTTTGTAAAGATTTTCAAGTTCTTCACGATCGGCTGATTTTTTTTGTTTGATGGTTTGCGATGAAGGAACATGACTAATCATGTCAAAGCTAGTTATATCTGCAGGACCTGAAAATGCAGAGATGATTTCTTTCCCCACAGCCATGTCATAAATTCCCCATTCTGGTTGGAATAAAACTTTCTCTCCTTGTGTAACGGTACAGTTTTTAAATTTGATTAAAAGAATTTTTCCTTGAATGTTACGTGTTCCTGTAATAATTTCTCCGGTTACTTTTATATTTCCTTCAAATTCAAGTGTAATTGTTTTTCCTTCATAGATGTCATAAGCTTGTAAATCGCGTGGACTCATATCCTCGATTGCAAGATTAATACCTTTTAGTTTTCCTACTGGTGAGCCAAAACCTTCAGCGTGATATTCGGTACCATGACCAACCAATTCTTTTTCCCTATATGCTAATGCTGTTTTTCCTGTAGATTGTACATAAACAGGTTTGCCTTCATGTTCAATTACATTGGTAAAAATTCCTGAAATTTGCAAACCAGTGCTTAATTCAATTGTTCCTAGTGCATTAGAATCGATTAATTTTTTAATTCCAGATAAGCCACCAGTACGAAGTGCCATCGTGCTTGCAAATTGCTCTAAAACTAAACTCAAATGTGAAAAATCTGGTGTAACATATAGTTGAGGTTGAGGTTTTGTAATGTCAAAACTTTGATCAGCAGCACTTATGTCGTAAGGGATTTTCTTTACATTGTCTGTCATGCACCAAGCACTTTCACCAATTGATGAAAGTAAACCTGCACCATATATTTTTGGATTGTCTAATGTGCCAATTAAACCATATTCTACGGTCCACCAGTGTAAGTTTCTGATTTTTGACATCTCAGAAAGTTCTCCCATGTTATTTTGAAGAAAATCTACTTGATCTTCTGCTTTTTTAATTTCTTCTTCTGGGGTATCTTCAGCTTCTTTTAGAATAGAAAGTAAGCGAATAGCTTCATACATTTCATAATCTCTGGCTGATGAGATTGCCTTACAACCTATTTCGCCAAAACGGCGAAGATATTCTGCATACTCAGGATTAGCTATAATAGGAGCATGTCCAGCACCTTCATGAATAATATCTGGAGCAGGAGTATATTCGATATGTTCTAACTGACGAATATCTGAAGCAATTACTAAAACATTATAAGCTTGGAATTCCATAAAAGCACTTGGCGGAATAAATCCATCCACTGCAACTGCGGCCCAACCAATTTCTTTTAGGATGCGATTCATTCCATACATATTGGGTATAGAATCGATTT
>CBFHBH010000124.1:0-6374 GCA_965653735.1 uncultured Flavobacterium sp.
AAAGATAGCAATTATAATTGAAGGTGTAAATTGATTTTGTACATAAGGGATTTTAGCTATAAGGATAAACGGCAGAGTAATATATCCAATTAATCTAACCCATTTTGATTGTAAATCTTGATGTTCAAATTTATTTGAAAAAAGCCAAAAAATTAATTGAATAGATACAAACATTGAGGCTACAATTAAACCGAAATCTAATAATGAAGTAGTCTCTCTGAATAAAGCGAATTGTAAGTACAATAATCCCGAAACTATAATAGCAGGTATTTTTGACAAATTAATTAAAGACGAAAACTCTCTAACTGTTTGCAATAAAAAAATTCCAAAAAGAGCCAAAAAAGTCTCTCTGGAAAAAAGCGTTGCAGATACCAGAATAAAAATATAAACTAATCCTGATAATGAACGTGTAACATTTTCATTCATCCTATAAATCCTCTAGCAACAACAAATATAGGTTTTTTGGAGAACTTCCGTAGTGCAAAAAATCTTCTTCTTTAACCTTTTCAAAGTATTTGATACTTGTTATGTTTGTTGGGTAATCTGTGGTGTATCTTTTTTTAATCTCTCTCAAGCCGTCACTTTTGCTTAAAATTATTTGGCTAGTAGTAGCCAACAATACAATATTATCCGGCAATTGATTTGGTTTGTTTTGTTTAATTTGATTGGATGAAAAAAGTATAGATCCATCTTCTGCAATTAAATTTTCGCAACTAGCAAAGAAGAATTTTGGGTTAGTAACATTTTGAAAATTGATATTATTTTCCTCCAACATCTTGAATAATCTTGGCTCTAAACACATTGCTTCAGATTCAAACCAATCATTTTCTTCTAATATATTTTCAAATTGTTCATTAAGCTCAGCAACATTTTCACAATATAAAAACTTACCTCCGTTTTTCTTGAAATTATGCGTGAACTGCTCATCTACTGGTAATTGTGAATGCAAATCTTGAAACGGATTATAATCACTTTCTCCAGCATCGTTTGAAGCATCATTTCCTGAACCAAATATTTTTTTAAATATACTCATATACCGAAAAATCTAGGGGTATTAATTGCTATACATACCAAAGATAAAAAAATCTTAACCTTTTTCTTGGAAATAGGTTAAGATTTTAAAGCATTTTATTAACTAAGTTTTAAACAATTTCTTCGTGTGAAATCTTATCAAAAGGTCGCTTTCCAAAAATTAATTCTAAGTCATCTTTAAAGATAACTTCTTTATCAATTAAAATATCTGCTAACTGATTAAGCTTGTCTTTATTATCCTGAAGGATTTTAATAGCTCTTTGATATTGTGCTTCAATAATTACTGAAATTTCCTGGTCAATTGTACGAGCTGTCTCTTCAGAATAAGGCTTAGAAAAATTATAATCTGTCTGCCCAGATGAATCATAATAAGTGATATTACCTAACTTATCATTCAATCCATAAACCGTAACCATAGCTCTTGCCTGTTTTGTTACTTTTTCGAGATCACTTAAAGCTCCTGTCGAAATTTTATCAAAAATTACTTTCTCAGCTGCACGACCTCCCATAGTAGCACACATTTCATCAAGCATTTGATCTGGACGAACGATTTGTCTTTCTTCTGGTAAATACCAAGCAGCACCTAAACTTTGTCCACGAGGAACAATTGTAACTTTTACTAACGGAGCAGCATGCTCTAACATCCAACTTACCGTTGCATGTCCTGCTTCGTGAATAGCAATTGCTTTTTTCTCTTCTGGAGTTATAATTTTATTTTTCTTTTCAAGACCTCCTACAATTCTATCAACAGCATCTAAGAAATCTTGTTTATCAACAGCAGTTTTATTGTTACGAGCCGCAATTAAAGCTGCTTCGTTACAAACATTAGCAATATCTGCTCCTGAGAATCCTGGTGTTTGTTTAGCTAAAAAGTCAGTATCTAAATTTTCAACTTTTTTGAGCGGTGCCAAATGCACTTCAAAAATTTCTTTACGCTCTCTAATATCTGGTAAATCAACATAAATTTGGCGATCAAAACGACCGGCACGCATTAAAGCTTTATCTAGAACATCAGCTCTATTTGTTGCAGCCAATACAATCACACTTGTATCAGTACCAAAACCATCCATTTCTGTCAATAATTGGTTTAAAGTGTTTTCGCGCTCATCATTAGATCCTGAGAAATTATTTTTCCCTCTAGCACGTCCTACAGCATCAATTTCATCGATAAAAATAATTGCTGGCGATTTCTCTTTGGCTTGTTTAAATAAGTCACGTACTCTAGAAGCACCAACTCCAACAAACATTTCCACAAAGTCAGAACCTGACAATGAAAAGAAAGGCACTTTAGCTTCTCCAGCAACTGCTTTAGCTAATAATGTCTTACCAGTTCCCGGAGGCCCTACAAGTAGTGCTCCTTTAGGAATTTTACCTCCTAAATCTGTATATTTTTGTGGATTCTTTAAAAATTCTACAATCTCTTGAATTTCTTCTTTAGCCCCTTCAAGACCAGCAACATCTTTAAATGTTGTTTTTACATCTGTCTTTTCGTCAAACAGCTTAGCTTTCGATTTTCCAATACTGAAAATCTGTCCTCCGCCACCTCCGGCTCCACCACCTGACATACGTCGCATCATGAAAATCCAGAAACCTAACAATAAAATTATTGGAAGTAGATTAATCAACAAATCAGTAAAATCACTTGATGTTTTATAGTCGTAAGAAGTTAACTTCTTAGCAGTTTGAGCTTCTTCAAGTTTTTTCTGGAAAAGCTCATCATTACCAATTTCTAAAGTATAATGAGGACCTGTATTAGGATTTCCTAAAATATCTTTTTTAGGAAGATCCTTATGCATTTTTTCTTTTAAAGCTTCAGGTTTTAAGAAAACTTCTGCCGAACTTTTATTAAAAACAACAACTTTATCTACCTGTCCTAAATTTAGGAATTCATTAAATTTTGATACCGATGTTTTTGAAGGTTCAACCCAACGAGATTGACCTGATATCCACATGGCTATAAAAATGGCAGCAATTATACCATAAATCCACCATGGATTAAATTTAAAATTATTTTGTTTTGTTTCGTTCGACATAGATATTTAATTAATATTTATTTTCAATAGATGTGATTTTTGCGTCACCCCAAAGACTTTCGATGTTGTAGTACTCACGAATGTGTTTTTGAAACACATGCACAACGATGTGAATGTAATCCATTAAAACCCATTCTCCGTTGTCTGTTCCTTCTACATGCCAAGGCTTATCCTTAAGTTCTTTTGAAACTACTTTTTGAATTGAATTAACAATCGCGTTTACCTGCGTATTTGAATTACCATTACAAATTACAAAATAATCGCAAACTGTGTTATCCAATTCTCTTAAATCAAGAATATCTATATCGTTACCTTTAACTTCTTCAATCCCCTTAATGATATTTGCTAATAAAATATCGTTGCTTACTTCTTTTTTCGTCATTTAAATCTTAAAATATTTTGCACAAAGTTATTGATTTTTGTCTTTATTTTGAACTTAATATTAAAGTAACTTTTTGATAGCGTTTCAAATTCTGACACATGAAATTAATCAAACTCAATGCCATAGATTCTACTAATGACTTTTTAAAAAAAATGTCACAAGATCAGGTCCTTGAAAACTTCACAGTTATTGTAGCCGAAACTCAGACAAAAGGCAAAGGCCAGCACGGAGCTGTATGGCTATCTGAATCAGGAAAGAACCTAATAACCAGTATTTTAATATCAAATACATTAAGTGATATTAGAGATGTGTTTTTGTTAAACACTGCAGTTACTTTAAGCATTATTAAAGCACTAGAAACCATTAAAATACCTTCATTATCTATTAAGTGGCCAAACGACATTATGTCAGAAAACAAAAAAATAGCTGGCATACTGATTGAAAATTTAATCAAGGAAAATGGAAAAATTGATTCAATAGTTGGAATAGGTCTAAATGTAAATCAAACAAATTTTGAAGATTTAACAAAAGCTAGTTCATTAAAAAACATAACTAATAAAGATTTTGAAATAGAAAAAATCCTAAATCAAATCATTGCCGAACTAAAACTAAATATTGATAAAATACTTCTTAAACAGGAATCAGCTTTATGGGACGATTATCATAAATGGCTTTTCAAAAAGGGAATTCCTATGGCATTTGAAAATGAAAAGGAAGAGCGGTTTATGGGTATAATACAACAAGTAAATCAAGATGGAAAACTGGAAGTACTCCTTGAAAACGACTCAATCAAACAATATGGTATCAAAGAAATAACTATGTTATATTAAAAAAGCCTCTCGTTTTGAGAAGCTTTTTTAATTATTCAAATTGAGCATTTATAATTTACCCATATTTCCTGCTAAAGTTTCAATAAACTTCGAAATTGGCCCTTTAATCATCATTGCCATCATTGCATTAAATTCTCCTTCAAAGAACAATTGCACTCCTGTTGCCTCAGCTTCTTCTTCAGTCAAGTTTGCTGTTAAGGTAAAAGGTAATTTGCTTGAAGCAGCTCCCAAAACAATTTTAGAATTTGGTGTAGCTTCTTTTTTAACCAATTTAATTTCTGGCATTCCTTTTAAACCAAACTCGAAACAATTTTCATCAATTACTTCAAACTTAGCAATATTCTCAGGCATTAATTTTTCGAAATTCTTAACTTGACTTAATTCGTTAAATAAATATTCTGAAGATTTTTGAACACTAACTTTTGGACTTTCTAAATTCATCTTTTTAGATTTAATAAATTATTTTATTTTTAAACAAAAACTATACCTCAACATTCCATTCAGAAGGATTTTTTCTCCATTCCTTTAATGTATCGTGTTCATTTTCTGCTATATATTTTTTTGCAATTGCCAATGTTAACAAGCTTTCGTAATTACTTAAAGTATATAAGTTAACATTTGCTGCTTTAAAATTGTCTTCAGCAATTTGAAAACCATAAGAAAAAATGGCTGCCATACCTTTTACGTTTGCACCTTCATTTTTTAAAGCCTCAACAGCAAGTAAACTACTATTTCCAGTACTAATTAAGTCTTCAACAACAACAATATTTTGTCCTTTTTGTAAAAACCCTTCGACTTGATTCATTCGTCCATGTTTTTTAGGCTCAGGTCTTACATAAACAAATGGTAAACCTAATTCTTGTGCTACAAGCATACCTATTCCAATGGCGCCTGTTGCAACACCCGCAATAACATCTGGCTTTCCAAATTGTTTCTCAATGTTCTTTGCAAATTCGTCTCTTACAAAATTTCTTATCGCCGGAAAAGATAGAATTACCCTGTTATCACAGTAGATTGGAGATTTCCAACCTGAAGCCCATGTAAAAGGATTTTTAGAATTCAATTTAATTGCATTTATTTGTAAAAGCAATTCGGCAGTTTTACTAGCTGTATCTTTATTAAAAATCATAGTACAAATGTATAAAGTTTTTGTAAACGACAAGCCTCTTTTCCTGACAAATGAGATCAAAAAAGAAACTGATTTCAAGTTTTTTCTACTGGAAAGTGTCGACATTGAACAACTAATTATAGGCTTTTTTCAAAATAAATTTCAGAAGGTTTATTTATATCATCCTGATGAAAAAGAGATTATGAAAACTTTGAAAGCAAAAATACCTGTTTGTAAAGCTGGCGGTGGATTAGTTTATAATAACAAGGGAGAAGTTTTATTTATTTTCAGAAATGGAAAATGGGACTTACCTAAAGGCGGAATGGATCGTGGAGAAGAATATGAAGAAACCGCCATTCGTGAAGTTAAAGAAGAAACTGGTGTTGGAAAACTTAAAATAACCAACAAACTGCAAAAAACTTATCATGTTTTTAAACGTAACGGTAAATACAAACTTAAGGTTACTCAATGGTTTGAAATGTATTCTTCATTTGAAGGCAATCCAGTTGGACAAATTGAGGAAGGAATCGAAAAGGTAGCTTGGTTAAAACCTCACCAAGTTGAAGAAGCACTAAAAAATTCTTATGAAAACATAAAACTTTTATTTACAGAAGAAAAAAAGCTCCATGAATAGGAGCTTTTTTATTTTATAATTCGGTAAACAGGATATTGCAAATGTGCCTTTTCATAATGAACAGAATTTTTATACACCCAGTCCAATTGAGCTTCGGGACTTTGTGCAAATGTTTTATCGGAATTCTTTTTCTCTTCAAGTTGTTTTCTTAAATCTGGATTTTGTTGTAAAATTTCATTGGCTAAATCTTCAAAAACATATTCTGAATACCCTTCTTTTTGCTGCAAAATAGTATCGAAGAAATTCCAGTTAAAAAAAGAATCTATAGCTTCAGGTTCTAAGGTTTCTAAAAGATATTTTATTGAAGTTTCATTCACCAAGAACAAATAATCTCCTTTACTAAATTTAATTTTCT
>CBFHBH010000125.1:0-6349 GCA_965653735.1 uncultured Flavobacterium sp.
CCCACTCCTTGGCCTTGTTTTGTAATTGCAGTTAGAAATGAGTTTCTAAACAATAATAATTCTACAATAGAATTAATCTTAGAAATCATAAACAACACCACCATTGAGTTTAAATCAATCCCAAGTATAGACAAAACATTAGCTTCCCGATATAATCAAAAATTAGAAGATATTCAAGAATGGTTAAAATTGACACGTTGGTCACAAAAGAAACTAGACAATGCTACTTTTGACAAAGTGCAGAACCAATTATTTGAGTTAAATTTAATTGAAAATAAAAGCCCTTATGAAGCGGTAGTTAAATAATTCGTTATTTTTATCGTTTTAATAAAAATGTTTTCAGCCCTCAAAAATTATTACAATACCTACAAAAACAGGCTATCCTTACCAAAGCCTTGGGATAGTATTGTAATATTTTTACTGAATATTCTTTTTACAATTCCTGTATTTATAATCATACATCAAAATCTAGCAGAACTAGAATTAAAAATACCTATTGATAGAATTGCCATTTTCATAGCTTTATTAGGTGTATTTCAGTTTATTTTATTAAAGCTCAAAAAGACTATTCTCATCTCAGTTTTTGTATATATATTATTTTTAACCTACGGAACTTTTTTTGGAGAATATAGTTTTTATCGAGTTTATGATGATTATCGCTCGATGATGTACACTATGGGTGATTCTGCACACCCACAAGACCTTATTGTTAGCAAGCTATTACCCTTTCCTAATAAAACAAAAGTATTAAGAGCTATAGATTTTCAAAACCCAAAGGTTAGAAACTTTGCTTTACTAGCAACCACAAAACATTTTTCTGAAGCAAAAAAACTTAAAGGGTATAGTTATTACAGAACTACAATACAATGTTTTGCAGTTTTTAAAGAAATTAAATCCCGCTGGAATTATGTAAGTGATCCTATTGGTAATAATTATATAGCATCTGCTTCAGAAACTTTACAGCATTTTTCTGGTGATTGTGATGATCATGCCGTACTTATGGCTGCTTGTGTAAAAGCTGTGGGAGGAACGCCAAGATTAATTCATACAGATGCTCATATCTATCCAGAAATGTTAATTGGAAACAAAAGAGATTTAGAAAATATTATTTTCTTGATTAAAAAAGTGCTATTCGTTGAAGAAAGCAAAAACAAAGAAATACATTATCACATTGACGAACGTGGTCAAATATGGCTAAATTTAGATTATACTGGTTATTATCCTGGTGGCCGATTTATGAGTGAAAAAATCCTTGGAGAATTAACACTTTACAATTAAACTTACCAATTAATTTCTTCTTTTTTAAGACTTTTTAAATACTCATTTGTCTTTAAAAAATGATTATTCCCAAACCAAAAGCCTCGATTGGCACTCAGTGGTGATGGATGACCACTTTCTAATACCAAATGTTTCTCTTTATTAATTTTGGACCCTTTCTTTTGTGCAAAACTTCCCCAAAGTAAAAAGACAACATTTTCAGTATTTTCAGAAATATACTGAATAACACTATCCGTAAAAAAATTCCATTTTAAATGTTTATGACTGTTTGCTAAATCCTTACGAACCGTTAATGAAGCATTTAAAAGTAAAACTCCTTGTTTTGCCCAGTGTTCTAAATTTCCCGAAGTTGGAAAAAACACTCTATCGTATTCATTATTAATTTCGATTAAAATATTTTTTAAAGAAGGAGGAATTGCAACTCCATCATTCACAGAAAAACACAAACCGTTGGCCTCACCCACTCCATGATATGGATCTTGCCCAATAATAACAACTTTTAAATCATTTAATGAACATTTATCAAATGCATTAAAAATTAAATCTTTTGGAGGAAAACATACATTAGTTTCATATTCTTCATCAACTTGTTTTATTAGTTCAGTAAAATATGGTTTAGTAGATTCCGAATCAAAAAAAGGTTGCCAAGAAGAATGAATGATAAACTGCATTTTGGGTGTATTTTAAGCAAATATATTATTTTGAAACTTTGTAACTTTGCTACTTAGCCACTTTCTTTAAAAATGATTTCAATAAATACTAAAACACTTCAAGATTTACAATTTCAAACAGTTTTAGAAACCATTTCGGAACTTTGTATTACCGAAATTGGTAACGAAAAAGCGTTAAACATCAAACCTCTAAAAAATGAAGAGGAATTGATGCAATCGTTGTTACAAACTTCTGAATATAGATCTTCTTTCGATAATAATAATGCATTACCAAATCACGGATTTGAGCCTATAATTAATGAGATTAAATTTTTAGGAATTGAAGATAGCTTTTTGGAATTACCAAGTTTTAAAAAAATTCACTCCATTTCGGAAAATACAAACATCTTATTACAATTCTTAAAGAAATTTCAGGAGTATTATCCAGCTTTAGCCTTAAAAGCAAGTGAAATTGAGATTACTAAAGAAATAACAAAATCGATCGATGCCGTATTGGACAAATACGGAGAAGTTAAAGATGATGCGACACCTACTCTACTCGAAATACGTCGTAACATGAATGCTGTTCGTGGTAAAGTAAATCAGAGTTTTGGTTTGGCTTTAAGTCAGTACAATTCGTTAGGATATTTGGATGAGATTAGAGAAACAGTCGTTGAAAACCGGAGAGTTTTGGCTGTTTTAGCAATGTATAGACGTAAAGTTAAAGGATCAATTCTAGGTAGTTCTAAAACAGGTAGTATTGCATATATTGAGCCTGAATCTACATTACGATATTCGAGAGAATTAGCCAATTTGGAATATGAAGAAAGAGAGGAAATTATAAAAATCCTTAAAAACTTAACTAATTCTATCCGTCCTTTTTTACCACTATTAATTCAATATCAAGACTTTTTAAGTGACGTAGATGTAATTTCTGCAAAGGCAAAATATGCCCGAAAAATTAATGGTTTATTACCAAATATCACAAAAGAAAGAAAAATCTATTTCAGGGATGCCTTTCATCCTATTTTATACTTGACTAATAAAGCTAAAAAGGAAACAACATACCCGCAAACATTTGATTTTAATCACGAAAACAGAATAGTTGTAATTTCTGGCCCCAATGCAGGTGGTAAAACCATTTCGATGAAAACAGTTGGTTTACTACAATTAATGCGTCAGTCTGGAATTTTAATCCCAGTGCATGAGCGTAGTGAAACTTGTTTGTTTGACCGAATCATAACAGATATTGGCGATAATCAATCAATAGAAAACCATTTAAGTACCTATAGTTACCGATTAAAAAACATGAATTATTTCTTGAAAAAATGTAATTCTAAAACATTGTTTCTAATTGATGAATTTGGTACAGGATCTGATCCAGAACTTGGTGGTGCTTTAGCAGAAGTTTTTCTTGAAGAGTTTTATGAAAGAAAAGCCTTCGGAATTATTACTACTCACTATTCCAATTTAAAAATGTTAGCTAACGAGCTACCTTTTGCGACTAATGCCAATATGCTTTTTGATGAGAAATCATTGGAACCAATGTATAAATTAGTTATCGGTCAAGCAGGAAGTTCGTTTACTTTCGAAGTTGCTCAAAAAAATGGTATCCCTTATGGATTAATTAACAGAGCAAAAAAGAAAATTGAAGGAGGTAAAGTCCGTTTTGATAAAACCATTGCTAATCTTCAAAAAGAACGTTCTAAGCTTGAAAAAACTTCACAAAATCTAAAAGAAGAAGAAAGCAAAGCCCGTGAAGAAAGTAAAAAAATGGAGAATATCAACGCTAAAATTCAGGATAAATTAGAACGTTATCAGGAGCTATATGATTCAAATCAGCGCTTGATTTATATGGGTCAAAAAATAGATGATATTTCAGAAAAGTACTTCAACAATAAAAACAAAAAAGAACTTATTGGAGAATTCTTAAAAATGGTGGAAATAGAAAATTCTAAAAGAAAAAAAATTACTGCCAAAGAGAAAAAAGAAAAAGAAATTATTGTAAAAGAGGTTATTGAAGAGGTTAAAGTTAAGGTAGAAGAAATTCGAAAAGAGAAGAAAGAAAAGAAACTTAAAGCAAAAATTGAAGAAGAAAACAAACCTAAAGTAATACTTAAAGTTGGTGACCGAGTTCGTATGATTGATGGAAAATCTATTGGAACAATCGACACAATTGAAAAGAATAAAGCATTATGGTATCTTTACTTCAAAAGTGAGTTTAGATCAATTAGAATATATTCAGCCAAAATAACATGGAAGGTATACCACAAGATAAAAAAATAATATTATTTGATGGTGTTTGCAATTTATGTGACTCGACTGTTAATTATATTATTAAACGAGACAAAAAGGATATTTTCAGATTTGTTCCAATACAAACAGATTTGGGTCAAAGAATTCTAAAACATCTTGGTATCTCAGAAAGAAATATAGACAGTATTGTGTTTTATGAGCCTGGAAAAGCTTACTACTATAAGTCACATGCTGCCTTAAAAGTTGCAAAAAACTTAGGGGGTCTTTACGCCTATGCTATAATATTCAAATGTATACCTAGTTTTTTGCGTGATTATTTATATGATTTTATTGCTAAAAATAGGTACAAATGGTACGGTAAAAAGGAATCATGTATGATACCAACACCAGAGATCAAAGCCAAATTTCTTGAATAAAAAAGCCTCGCAATTGAGGCTTTTTTTATTATAAGTTAAAATTTAGTCCAAGCATTATATTTCTTCCAATGTTTGGTATTCCATCATTTTTAAGTCTTGACAAGTGAGAAATATATTCTTTATTAAGTAAATTATTTCCACTTACATTGAATTCAAATTTAGCCTTAAACAATGTAACATTACCTCCAAGTCCACAATTCAACAAGGTATAGTCATTAGTTTGACTCTCAAAAGTGCTTACTTTATTTTGTTTCAAATATGTTTCTAAGTTTACAGAAACATACGATTTTTTAAGCCAATTCAAAGAGTTAATTTCTACTTTAAAGGTGTTATTAATCTTATTTGCAGGAATCAAAGGTAGGTTTTCCTCATTATCCATTTTCCCAGTAACGCTTTCAAAACTACTTGTATAATGTAGCCAATCTAAAGGATGCGGGTGAAAATGTATTCCTGCCTCACCTCCATACAAAGCACTATTTGCTTGCGTGTAGTTATATACCAAATTATCATCTATATAATCAGAAGTTGGAGAGATAAAAATATAATTATTGATATGGTTATAGAATCCGTTTACAAAAAATTCAAAATGTGAATTACCATACTCTATGTTTAAATCAGCCTGGATATTTTGTTCGTTTTTAAGGTTTGAATTTCCTATCTCATAACGATTACTTCCTTCATGAACACCATTTGATGTCAATTCAGCTAAATTTGGAGCTCTGAAACCTGAAGCTAAATTCGCTCTTAATGTTAACTTTTCAAGCAAATTAGTCTTATAACCTAATGAAGCATTAAAACTTTTGAATTTTTTATCAATTGCCACAAAGTATCCTTCCTCTCCTATTTCACCGTGAGTTTCAGTTTCAACACTTCTGCTATCAAATCTAAAACCTGCTTGAATTACATTTTTCTTCCATTCATAATTTGATGTAATTAAAAACCCTAAATCTTTAGTTTTCGCATCAGGAATTAATAATTCTTCTCCTAAATTTTTGTTGGTTTGATTCATTCCTTGAACGCCAATAATCGTTTCAAATTTTCCAAATTTTGGCAAATAATACTTAACATCATAATTAAAAGTCTGTAAATCCATTTTCAATACAGGAATCTTTGAATCTTCAAATTCATTTCTATCATTTGCTATATATCCAAAATCAAAATCTAGTTTAGATTTCTTAAAAAACAGAGTATTGTGCAAGCTAGCAATATGGTTTAATACAGCTTGTCTAGGATAATCAGGGTCTTTTTTAATAGTATTTTCACCAATTTCTTCAGGTAATCCCAAACTTAAATTATTCAAATTATAACGGAATGTTGTTGAAAATGAATTGTTACTATATCCAATTCCAGCTTTCAAATCAGTCTCTTCAAAACGAGTATTGGTAACACGATTCCCATCTGGCATTTCATAATCCGAATGAATGTTATAACCTCCTCTAACAAGGAATTTCCAATTTTCTGAAGAACTTTTTAATCCAAAACTTGTATTACTTCCCAATGTATTTGAAAAGAATTTTTGACTAAAATCACTCGAATATGAATTTGACTTAGCAAATTTTTCAGGATTAAAATATAAAACACCCCCTAATGCATCTGATCCATATAATAATGATGCTGGTCCTTTTATCACTTCAACACTTTCTACACCGCTATCGTTTAAACCCAATCCGTGCTCTTCACCAAATTGTTGGTTTTCTAATCGAACTCCTTGTGAATACACTAGAACTCTGTTACCACTTAAACCTCTAA
>CBFHBH010000126.1:0-6349 GCA_965653735.1 uncultured Flavobacterium sp.
CAGCGTTCAATCGACTATTTTCTTAAAATTAAAAGGAATGAAAATTGGTTTTGGTTCTATTGGAAAAGGATATGCAGCTGACAAAGCTAGAGAATTGATGGAATCAAAAGGAGTGAAGGCTGGAATTATAAATGCTTCAGGTGATTTAACCACATGGGGAAAACAGCACAATGGTAAATACTGGACTGTTGGAATTACCAACCCGTTTAAAAATGATGATTATACAGAAGTGTTCAAACTTAAACGATTTGCAGTGACTACTTCAGGGAATTATGAAAAATTTGTTGAGTTTGATGGTAAACGTTATTCGCATATTATAAATCCAAAAACAGGAATGCCTTCCACTGGAATTTGTAGCGCATCAGTGTTTGGTCCAAGTGCAGAAATAGCAAATGGATTTAGTACTTCAATAATAGTTTTAGGAGTTGAAGAAGGGTTAAAGTTATTGGCAAAATTTCCTGAATATTCATGCGTATTGATTACTGACAAAGGAAAAATTATCAAGTCAAAAAACTTCAAAAAGAAGAAATTTGTAAAGTAATCGAGATTATAAAGCTGTATGAAAAGTGAAAAACGAACATACAGTTTGTCACTTCGACGTAAGGAGAAGTCACATTAGCTACTTTATGAGATTTCTCCTTACGTCGAAATGACAAGATTGCGACCTTTAAGGAAAGCCTCTTTTTTTATTCTGCTGTTGTGGGATCAATAATCGTGGCAACCCTACTAATAGAATTGGCAGGGAAACCTCCTTTTTGAGCATGTTCACGCACCATATCTTCATTAGGAGCATTATACACACAATAAATCTTGTTACCAGTTACATAACTGTGAACCCATTGAATTTTAGGTCCCATTGCATCTAAAACTCCACAAGAAGTCTGTGAGATTGCTTTTAACTGTTCACTTGTTAAATCACCAGCTCCTGGGATTTCTCTTTCAATAACATATTTAGGCATGATAAAAAACTTTAGTTTCCTACTCGTATGGCTTTTCGGATTTGCCCCGTTTTTTTACATGGTTTCTGGATTCCATAAAATAAAAAAATTTCAGGAAATAAGTATTTGAAAATCAAGATGTAAAATTACAAAAACCTTACGAGATAACTGTCTTATTTATCCAATCTTTACACTTGTCATACTTAACGAACCGGCCAGTAAATGATTATTGAAGAGTGATAATTCTTCGTTTTTTTTCTGTAGGCCTAAAATGTACATCAATGGCAAATAATGATCTGGTGTTGGAATGGCTAATTGTAATGCTTTGCTTTGTTTTTCATAATTGATAAGCGGTTTGTAATCACCATTTAATAAATGTTTATTCACCATTTCAAAGGCTTCATGTGCCCAATCATAGCCATAATCTACTTTATTGATATTGTGAAAATCAACCAAGCGGAGATTGTGTACAATATTTCCGCTTCCTATAATTAAGATGCCTCGTTCACGCAATGTTTGTAATTTTTGTGCCAATTCATAATGATATTCAGCAGGTTTTGTATAATCTATACTTAACTGAATTACTGGAATATCTGCATTAGGGTATAAATGTTTTATTACACTCCATGCACCATGATCCAACCCCCAACTATGGTCTAAATCAACAGGAGTAGGCGTAAGTAAATTTTGAGTTACTTCAGCCAGTTCCGGACTTCCGGGAGCATTGTATTGTACTTCATATAAAGCTTTCGGAAAACCGCCAAAATCATGAATGGTTGGAGGGAAATTCATTGCAGTAACTTTTGTTCCTTTGGTATACCAATGTGCCGAAACACACAAGATTGCGTTTGGTTTTTGGATTGTTTTTGCAATATTTCTAAAACCTTGAACAAATTGATTTTCTTCAATAGCATTCATAGGACTTCCGTGTCCAAGGAATAAAATAGGCATTTTATCTGTAAGTGGAAATTGACTTGCAATTGTTTCCAAATGATTTAGACTCATAAGCTAGATAAAGGAAAAGTTTTATATAAAGTTACCATTCCGGTTACTAAAATTAAGAATAAAACCGTAGTTTGGAATTGCTTTTCAGTTAATAAATTCACAATTTTTTTTCCAATAAAAGTACCTGTAAAACTTACAATTAGTAAAAGGGGAATCAAGTAAATATCATCTTTATGTACAAAACCATTCAGTGAATAAATCACACTTCGGCTGGCGTCAATTCCTAGATCTATTAATGCAGATGTGGCAATAAATACATTTGTTTTTAATCCGTAAGAAGCTAAAACTACACCTCGTATTGCTCCACCAGTTCCTAAAAGCCCAGCAATAAATCCTGAAATACTTCCACCCAAAACAGCATTAAGAGTAGTGGGGGCTAATCTTTTATTTCTAAAGATTAGTAGCAAAATGCTCAAAATAATCAGAAAGATGGCTAGAAGAAATTCTAATAATTTTGAAGAAACATATTTACTTAAAAAGGCTCCAAGAATTACAAAGAGAACAGATGTAATTCCCATGTTGATGACTAGTTTTTTATCAAAACCTTCTCTAAAGAAATATATTTTAGAAACATTACTAGATAGATGATAAATCGCAGTAACGCCTAAAACCGAATGAAAATCTAAAAAGTATCCAGCAATAGGTACAAAAAGCATAGAAGATCCAAAACCACCAACGGTACCCACAATTTCTGAAATCAAGGCAAGGAGAATGAAATAAATCAAAAGTTCAGTTGTCATATTATGGCGTCGATTTACTATAAAAATAATGAATAAACTGACAATTATCACTTTATTTTATAAGTTATTCCGTAATTTTATGTCAGAATGTGAATTTCTCTTTCATGAAAAAAATACTCTTAGCTTCAATTTTACTATTATTTTCTTGTTCTCAAAAAGAAACCGATGAAATCCAATCAAAAAATGGAACTGTAACCGAAAGTGTATATGCTTCGGGAGTAATAAAAGCCGATAATCAGTATACTGTTTTTCCCACGGTGAGTGGTGTTTTGCAAAAAATTAATGTTAGTGTTGGTCAAACCATCACTAAAGGACAATCATTATTTCAAATAGAAAGTGAAAAAGCGCAATTGGCTACTGAAAATGCCCGATTGGCATATCAAATGAGTCAGGAAAGCGGACGTTTCATTCAAGATAAAATTGCTGAAGCCGAATTACGCGTACAAAGTGCCAAAGATAAATTAGCTCTTGATGAATCGGTGTATAAACGAAGTAAAAACGTAAAAGAATACAACGCAATCTCTGAGGTTGATTTTGAAAAAGTGGAATTGGCTTACAAGAATTCAAAATTGGCATATGCTACTGCTTTAAAGCAATTATCACAGTTGAAGACTCAGCTTAATAATGAACAAAGCCGAAGTAACATCAATCTAAAAATGAATCAAAAATCACAAAGCGACTTTACAGTAAAAAGTGCTTTTTCGGGCGAACTGTTTGACGTTTTAGTGAAAGAAGGAACATTGATTTCTCCACAAACACCATTGGCCATCATTGGTAAAAAAGACAATTATTTATTAGAACTTGATGTGGATGAAAATGATATGGTTCGTGTTACTGTTGGCCAAATAATATTGATAACGATGGATAGCTATAAAGGACAGGTTTTTGAAGCTAGTGTAGACAAAATTTATCCCATAATGGATGTTCGTTCACGAACCTTTAAAATCGAAGCGCATTTCGTAAAAACACCGGCTAAATTATATCCAAATTTGACTGCAGAAGCTAATATCATTATCAATGTCAGAAAAAATGTATTGACCATTCCGCGTAATTATTTGGTGGATGATGAATATGTTTTGGTTAATGAAGATGAAAAACGAAAAATCAAAGTTGGTTTAAGCGATTATCAAAACGTAGAAGTCCTTGAAGGTTTAAAAGCAAATGAAACCATTTATTTACCTAAATAATGAACTTTAAACTGATTTTTTCCATTGCCTTGCATCTAATGCGTTCCCGATTGAAACAAACGGTAATTGCTGGAGTAGGAGTGACTTTTGGAATTGCCATGTTCATCACTTTGGTAAGTTTTATGTACGGTATGAACGATTTACTTGACGGATTAATTATAAACCGTACACCACATGTACGATTGTATAACGAAATTAAACCTTCAGAATATCAACCGGTTAATTTGGCAAAAGAGCATAAGAATGACGTGAATTTCATCAATTCTATTAAACCAAAAGACAGAGGGAAATCGATTTATAATGCTAAAGCAATTATTCAAAGTCTAAAACAAGATGATCGAGTGTTTGATGTAGCGCCTAAGATTACCACGCCAGTTTTTTTTAATTCAGGAACAATAGAAATTTCGGGTGTTGCTAATGGTATCGATGTTTTGATTGAAGAAAAATTATTCAAACTTAATGATTACATGGTTGAGGGTAAAATTGAGGATCTCCGTCAAAACAATAGTATTGTAATTGGGAAAGGTTTATCAGACAAAATGCTTTTGAAAGTTGGAGATATCATTAAGATAACTACACCAAAAGGTAATTTGGCTTCCATGAAAATTGTTGGAATTATACAAATTGGTATTGCAGAGATTGATGATGTTACAAGTTATACTTCATTGACAATGGCGCAAAAACTTTTGGGAGTGCCAAAAAATTATATTACCGATATTCAGATTAAAATTCACGATTTAAATTTGGCTCCAGCTTTAGCTAAAGAATATAAAAACAAATACAATGTAGATACGATTGATTTTCAAACCACCAATTCGCAATTCGAAACAGGAACCACAATTAGAAGTATTATCTCATATGCGGTTGGTATTGTTTTATTGATTGTGGCAGGTTTTGGGATTTACAATATACTTAATATGATGATTTTTGAAAAAATGGATAGTATTGCTATACTCAAGGCAACTGGTTTTTCAGGGAGTGATGTGAAATGGATCTTTATGATATTGTCGATGGTGATTGGTATTTGTGGCGGTATTTTAGGGCTTGTTTTCGGATTTATATTTTCTAATATTATTGATGTGATTCCGTTCAACACTGCTGCGCTACCTACAGTAAAAACATTTCCAGTAAATTACAATCCGTTGTTTTATATCATAGGAATTACTTTTGCGATAATTACCACTTTTATTGCAGGTTTGTTTCCAGCCTTGAAAGCCAGTAAAGTTGATCCAGTAGAAATTATTAGAGGAAAGTAATGAGCAATATAGTTTTAGAAACCCAAAAGCTGACTAAGTATTTTGATGACCCTGTGCGTATGCAGGTGCTTAAAGAAATTGACTTGCAGATAGAACATGGCGAATTTGTTTCTATTGTTGGGAAATCGGGTTGTGGTAAATCGACGCTCTTGTATTTACTTTCTACTATGGATACCGATTATGAAGGACAAATTTTTCTCGACGAACAATTAATAACTGGTAAAACCGATAAAGAATTAGCCCAAATACGTAATGAAAGTATCGGTTTTGTATTTCAGTTTCATTACTTGCTCAATGAGTTCAATGTGTTACGTAATGTGATGCTTCCTGGACTTAAATTGGGAAAATTATCTGAAGAAGAGATTGAACAAAATGCAATGGATTATCTTAGAACACTCGATATGTACGAACATGCCTTAAAAATGCCCAATCAGTTAAGTGGCGGACAAAAGCAACGTGTGGCCATTGCTAGAGCTCTTATAAACAAGCCTTTGATTATTATGGGAGATGAACCCACAGGGAATTTAGATAAACGTAATAGTGATATTGTATTTGATACTTTTAATCAGTTAACCAAAGAATACAATCAAACATTATTGATAGTTACTCACGATCCTGATTTTGCCAATCGCACCCATCGTATCGTTACTATGGAAGACGGAAGAATTTTAAGCTAAATTGTATTTTAATTAGTCAATTAAGCAAGGTTCTGTTTTTACTTTTAAATGATTTTCTCCCATAAATTTTCCCCATTCGGCCATAACAGTTAATAAAGGAATTAGTGTTTTGCCAAGATCAGTTAATTCATATTCTACCTTAAGCGGAGGTTTGCTCGTATACACTGTTCTTGAAATCAATCCATCATTTTCCAGTTCTTTTAACTGAATACTCTTTTTTGTAAAAAGATGAATTAAGATTACTGCTTTCCATTTACCTCCTATGTATTTCATGGCAAGACTTGTACTGCACGGATATTTTTTATCGTCTATTTTATACATATTTTTAACTATACAATTTGACCGTTATTGCAAATGTAATAAACTATAAATAGTTTTGCAACTATAAAAAGTATAGTTTAATTTAAAATAAAGAAATATGGATTTTTTAGAATTAGCTCAAAAGCGTTATACCACAAAAAAATACAATGCCAATGAAAAATTATCAGAGGAGATTATAGCTAAGTTGAAAAACATTTTGCAACTATCTCCATCGTCTATTAACAG
>CBFHBH010000127.1:0-6298 GCA_965653735.1 uncultured Flavobacterium sp.
ATTTCAAACGTTTCTTCATCACCATCAACTAAAACAGTAATTTTAGTATGCTCATTTTTACTAGTATCGACAGCATTTTCTTGAGTAGAAGCTGAGAATAATTCAAATTTTATATCTTTTTCAGCGACATTTTTCTCTTTCAAAATTCCGCTAACCGTATTAATCATGTCTTCTGGGCCACACAAATAGTACTTAGAGAATTCTTTACCAATATGCTTTGTGTTTAAGACATTGTTCACCACAGATTTGTCAACTCTACCAAAGTATTCAGAATGATTAGATTGGCTGAAAACAAAATGAATAAAAAACCTACCTAGATATTTGCTTTGTAGCTCTGTTAATTGGTTATAAAAAATAGTTTCTTCAGGAGATTTATTACCATAAACTAATACGAAAGTACTATTTGGTTCTTGTGACAAAACAGTTTGAAGTATTGACATTATTGGAGTTATGCCACTTCCTGCTGCAAAAGCCATATAATTTCTTTGTTTATCGTGATGAGGTTCATGAATAAACTTTCCTTCAGGAGTACCTACTTCTAAAACGCTTCCTTCTTTTAATTCGTTGTTAGCAAACTTCGAAAAATAACCGTTTTTAACCGCTTTAATTGCGATTCTTAATTCACCACTGTTTGGCGAAGAACAAATAGAATAAGCTCTTCTTATTTCTTTACCATCTAAAGTCAACTTTAAATTAACGTATTGTCCAGCTGTGAATTGATAAAAATCTTTAAATTCGATAGGAACATTAAATACAACTGAGATACTTTGAGGAGTTTCTCTTTTAATTTCTTTTATAGTGAGTTTGTAAAATGATGACATGTTTTTTCTTTTTAGCAAAATTAACAAACAAGGCCGACATATTCTTAAATTCTTATAAAATTAAAAAATGTTATTTTTTTCTGAATTGTAAAAAGAAACGTACTTTTACAAGTTATAATACTAAAAATAGTATTTAGAAGTTATATTTAAAACTTTTATATGTTGAAAAACAATCAATTAAAAAGCATATCACTAGTCTTCTTTTTAGTTACTGCAATAGCTTGCTCTACAAAAAAAAATAGTTTTGTTAGCAGAAATTGGCATGCCTTGAATGCAAGAGATAATACAATGTACAATGGGAGCTTGGCTCTTGATGCAGGAATTAATGAAGTAAAAGGGGAGTATCATGACAATTTTTGGGAAATACTTCCTGTAGAACGTATGCAAATTCCTGAAGAAGCCCTTCTACCTGGACAAAAGGAAAAAAATAAAAACTTTGAACGTGCTGAGACAAAAGCTACAAAAGCTATTCAAAAGCACTCAATGAATATTGAAGGTAAAGAGAAAAACTATCAAATGGATGAAGCTCATCTTATGTTGGGTAAAGCAAGATATTATGATCAACGTTTTATTCCAGCATTAGAAGCATTTAATTATATCTTATATAAACATACTAATTCAGACAAAATAAATGAAGCCAAAGTTTGGCGAGAAAAAACGAATATTCGTCTTGAAAATGATGCCTTGGCGGTAAAAAATTTAAAAAGACTTATAAATAAAAGCAATCTAAAACAACAGGTTTTTGCTGATGCCAATGCAATTTTAGCACAAGCATTTATTAATCTTGAATATAAAGATAGCGCAATTGCACCATTAAAAAAAGCAATTACTTCGACAAAACTGAAAGAAGAAAGAGCACGTTATCATTTTATTTTAGGACAATTGTATCAATCTCTAGATTATAAAGACAGTGCTTATAATGAATTCCAAGAGGTAATTGATATGAAACGTAAGTCTCCTCGTCAGTATGTGATTCGTGCACACGCCAAACAAGCATTGCTTTCGGACCCTACAAAAGATACTTTAGCCTTTGTAGAAAAGTATAAAAAATTACTTAAAGACAGAGAAAATAGACAACACTTAGATGTTTTGAATTTCGAAATGGCCCTCTTTTATGATAAGTTGGGTAATAAGCAAAACGCAATAAAATATTATAATAAATCACTTAAGAAAGGATCAAACGATTCCTACTTACAAGCGTCAACATATAGAAATTTAGCAACTATTTATTTTGATAAGGCTAAGTATATTACCGCTGGAAAGTATTATGATAGTACCTTAACCAAGTTGGTTAAAAAGAATAGAGAATATTATGTAATTGCTAAAAAGAAAGAAAATTTAGTTGATGTAATTAAGTATGAAGGTATAGTGTCTCACAATGACAGTATTCTTCAACTAACTTCAATGTCCAGTATTGAACGTGTTGCTTATTTTGAAAAGCATATAGCCAATTTGAAAGCAAAAGATTCGACTAAAAAAGCTTTAGAGGCAAAACAAAAGGAATTAGCAAATCAACAAGGAATTCAAGATATTGGGAAGCCAATAATGAGTCCTCCGGGGATGAACGAAACACTTTTACCTCCAGGAAAGGCAGACATGATGCAGTTGCCAAAAGGACAACAAGACGGTGCATTTTACTTTTACACTCCAACAACTGTCGCTTATGGAAAAGTTGAGTTTCAAAAAAGATGGGGAAAAAGAGTATTAGTAGAGAATTGGAGATGGTTACAACAAAAGGAGAATGTTGTTGTTGAAGACAATCAAGAAACAAAACCGGAAGAAACAAAACCAGAAGTTGTTGAAGAGAAATACTCAACTAATTTTTACATCAGTCAACTACCAACTTCACAAGTTGTTTTGGACAGTTTGGCAAAAGAAAGAAATTTTGCTAATTACCAGTTAGGAGTAATCTATAAAGAAAAATTCTCTGAGCAAAAATTAGCTGCTTCAAAATTTGAAACCGTTTTAAAGAGTCAACCAGAAGAGCGTTTAATTTTGCCGTCACTTTATAATCTTTACAAAATTTATGAACTTTCAGATAAGACCAGAGCAGAAGAAATTAAAAACCAAATAATCTCACAGTATCCAAATACAAGGTATGCTCAAATCTTAAACGGGAATATACCAGCTGAAGATTTATCAAATGAAAGTCCTGAAAGTGTTTATAAGAAAACGTATGAGAAATTCACAAAGCAAGAATATGTTGAAGCGCTTCAAACCATTGACAAATCGGTTCAGCAATTTGCAGGAGACGATTTAATTCCAAAATTTGAATTACTTAAAGCAAGTGTTCTTGGAAAGCTTAAAGGACTAAGTGAATATAAAAAAGCCGTGAGTTATGTTGCGGTTACTTATCCAGATTCTGATGAAGCAAAACAAGCCGAAGACATTTTAAAAGTTAGTATTCCAAGAATGGAGCAACGAATATTAACTCAAGACACAGTTTCAACAAATTGGAAATTACTTTATAAAGTTGGAAAAAAAGATGATACTGAGACTGTTAAGCTAACTGAAAAATTAGAAAAGTATTTTGCTGAAAAGCAGTATGACAAATTTAAAGTGTCTTATGATGTGTATGACGAAACAACAAGTTTTGTTGTTGTGCATGGAATTTCTTCAAGAGATTTTGCAAGATATTTAATCACATTACTTAAAGAAGATAAAAAATATAAAGTATTGAATCCGGCACAAGTAATATCAAGTGACAATTACTTGGTTATCCAAATTCACAAAAACTACAATCAGTTTTTAGAATTAAAGATGTAGCATATGTTTGAAAAAAGCACAAAATCATATACAGACTTTTTAGGTAAAACAAACCGAATTGTTGAAGGAACTACTATAAAAGGAGATATCGACTCTCAAGCCGATTTTAGATTGGATGGGCATTTAATTGGAAATTTCATATCAAAGGGAAAATTAGTAGTAGGGCCGGCTGGAAGCGTTACAGGAGATATTACTTGCAAAAATGTAGATGTTGAAGGTAGAGTAGAAGGTAAAGTAACAGTTCAAGAAATTTTAAATGTAAAATCTAAAGCAAGTATTCATGGTGAAGTTACTTGTGGAAAACTTTCCGTTGAACCAGGTGCTGACTTTAGCGCTTCGTGCGTAATGAAAACATCAACCAAAAATATACTTCCCCCACATGGAGAACAACAAACCACCTAAAGGATATAATAAGTGGTTAGCATTTATAAACATTCCTATCCAAATGTGCGTAATAATTTATGCTTTTTATTGGGTTGGATTATGGTTAGATGAAAATCATCCAAGTGAAAAAGTATACTACTATAAAATACTTACTTTAGTTGGAGTTTTTATTGCCTTATACAATGTATATCGTCAAGTGAATGAAATAGGAAACAAATAAAATGAAATTAAAACTTAACACATCTTTTCTAATATTACCAATTGTTTTTAGTTTGTTTCTTTTTGGTCTTTATCTACTTTTTAAAAGGCTTTTTGATTTTCCAGATTTGACCTTATTATCATTGTCTTTTATTCTTTTTTTCTTTGGAGGTATGTCTTTACTACTTTTTGGTATAATTGATGCAATTTTCATCAAAAACAAAGAAGTCGTGGGAATGAGTTTTATGTTAATAACCACTATCAAGACTATAGCAGTTGGAATAATAGGTAAAATCTATATTTTAAGCCAAAATATAATTTTTGAAAAATGGAATTACTTTATCCTTTTTATCCTTTATTTATTGTTTGAAACAATAGTTATTGGCCGAAGACTTAATAAAACTGCTTTTTAATAAAGTATTAGTTCTTTATAAATTTCTTTTGAAATTGTTTTCCTTCAACAGTAAATTGAATTAAATAGAAACCATTCGAAAGATTTTCAACATTAATCTCAGAAATATTTTTGGTAGTATCTGTATCCAAAACAACTTTTCCATACAAATTATAGATTTTGATTTCATCAAATGAAATATTTTTTGGATTTTTTATATTAATAATTCTATTTGAAGGATTGGGATAAACTGAAATATTTTCAGCCAACACATTTTCATCAATGCTAAGCGTTGGGCAAGTTGTAGAGGTTGGGCTAGTCCTAAAATTTCCAGATGAACCATCACCTACTTGACCATAAAAATTGTTTCCCCATGCATATAATGATCCGTCATTTTTAAGGGCAAGAACATGTGTTCCGCGCATAGAAATTGTTTGCCAATCGTTTGCACTGCCTACTTGTATTGGACTTGTTGTGAAGCTCATACTTGTAGTGCCATTACCTAATTGACCAACAGCATTTGCTCCCCAAATCCAAACCGTACCGTCTGATTTTTTGAGAAGTGTATTTTGACTTCCTTTACTTATAGTATTACATCCATTAAGAGAAATAATGTTAAAAGGACTGGTAAGATTAGTGCCAGTTCCACTTGTTCCCACACCTAATTGTCCTTCATTATTACCTCCCCAAACCCAAAACGAAAAATCATCTTTAAATGCAACACTATGAATAGTACCAGCAGCAACCTTATTCCAATCATTATCGTTTCCAATTTTTACTGGAACACTTTCATTAACTGTTGTTCCGTTTCCTAGTTGTCCCAAGCTGTTTACACCCCAACCATATAAGTTGCCATTTGTTTTTATAGCCAAAGAGTGGTTTGCACCAGCAGAAATTGATTCCCAATTGGTTTGATTCCCAATTTGAATTGGAGAATTTTTAGAAACAGTGGTTCCGTCTCCTAACTGATTGTTGTCATTTCGACCCCACGCCCAAAGAGATCCATTTGTTTTTAGGGCTAAAGAAAATTCATCACCAGCCGATATAACTGCCCAGTCAGTATCAGTTCCAACCTGAACAGGAATATTTGAATTAGTATTATTTCCATTTCCCAATTGACCTGACGAATTAAATCCCCAAGCCCAAAGTGTTCCATTTGTTTTTAGGGCTAATGTATGAGACCCACCACAAGATATAGTTTGCCAATTTGTGTCTGTTCCGATTTGAGTTGGAGTTGTTCTCATAGCTACAGCACTACCATCTCCAATTTGACTAAGATTGTTTCTTCCCCACGTCCAAAGCGTTCCGCCAGTCCTTATTCCTGCTGAGTGGGCAACACCTGCAGAAACCGATTGCCAACATTGAGCAAAAAAGGTAGAGGATATTAAAAGGAAGTAATAAATAAGTAATGTTCTTTTCATAGTTTTTGGGGTTTGTAAAAGAAACTTTACAACGAATGTAAACAAAAATAAGTTATTAACAATTTGAAATCAAATATATCGACAAAAAACACAAATTCATCGGTATAAAACACTATTAAATCTATAGTTTTTAATTTTTTTTACATGTAAAGTTGTTAACAAAGGTGTTTAAAGGCATATATAAAGACGATTAAATTTCGTTTAAAAATCAGTCATAAAAACAGTTTTTTAAAAAAAGTATTTTAAACGTTTTGGATATTAATAAAAAATGTACCTTTGCACGAAATTTACAAACACAGAAATATAGTTTTTTATAT
>CBFHBH010000128.1:0-6297 GCA_965653735.1 uncultured Flavobacterium sp.
AATGCACTTACCGAGTCATCCCATCTATATGAGGCACCTAAAGTAACCTTCTCGTTTAGTAAAAAATTAGCCGAAAAATCTGTGGATAAAGGAGCACCTTCAACTGCTTTTACTAAAATAGATGGTTTGAACTTTACTTCACTTGACAAATCAAAAACATAACCTCCAATCAAGTAATAATGCAGCTTATCTGACACAACAGATTCTTGAATATCATCATAATAATCAGCTCTTAAAAAATTTGGAACAGAAAGCCCTACATACCATTTATCAGAATATAAATATCCACCAGTACCAAGAACTCCCATAAATTTGTTAACATTATTATTTAACATAACATCACTATTATCATAGAATCTTCCTTTAGTCCAGTCTACATTGAGCATTCTTACTCCAGCTTTCATACCTAATGCAAATTTTGTTTCTTCTCCAAAGTTTATAGTGTAAGAAACATTTCCTGTGATAGTCTGCTCACTTGAAGGGCCTAATTTATCATTGATAAAATTCAAGCCTAAGCCAATATTTTTATTTCGTAAAGGTGAGTGAATCCCAAATGTTCCTGTATTGGGAGCACCATTGAGTCCAACCCATTGTGATCTGAATAATAAATTTGCTTCCAAAGTACCCACAGAACCTGTATAACCTGGATTTACCATCATTGTGTTATACATATACTGCGTATATTCAGGGCTTTGCTGCGCTTTAATTTGTAGTGAAAAAAGCATGCAAAACAAAAGGCTATATAATATTTTATTTTTTCTCATATACATCGCTTTATATTTAAAATGGAAGACAATATTTATCTCATTATATACAACCATCCTGATTTAGATGAACTTGTAGTCTCACCTGTATCAAAAATGTAGTAATAGGTTCCAGTTGGCAACACATTACCACTAAAAGTTCCACTCACATTAGCTTCTCCTTTCCAATCATTTTTATAACCTTTAGCTTTAAAAACTAGATTCCCATATCTATTGTAGACTTCTAATTTATTATCAGGATAATTTTCTGCACATTTTATAAAGAAAGCATCATTTGATCCGTCTTCGTTAGGTGTAAATTCATTGTAAACTGTAAAACATTCATCACCAGAAATATTTAAAACACATTTCTCAACAACTATGTTCATCGAATTTGAACTAGGTAAATTACATATAGCTGTATTATTGTAACTAACAGATATTGTGTTTAATCCTAATTGCGTCCAAGCTACAGTAATTGATGAGTCATTTACTCCACCTCCGCTTATAATTTGTGCATTATTACTCACTGTCCATTGATAATTACTCATTCCTGTTTCTGTGTTATAAGTAATTTCATCAAATGCACATGTTGATGTAGAAGTTGTATTTATTGTAGCTGGTTGCGTTGTCAAGAAACTGACAGTAACTGTTAAGCGATTAATTGTTGAACATCCTGTTGAAGAATCTGTAATTCCTGCATAATAAGTTTCCCCATCAACTAACGGTGTAGTTGGTGACAAAGCTGTACCACCACTTGCAGCATTATACCAAATTACATTTGGTTCATTGACCTGAAGTGAAGCAACTGTAGGATTTGACGATTGACAGAAATCCTGTGTTGTATCATTAGTCGTTGGTGTTGGTGCAATATCTAAATTTGCTGTAACTGCTAAACGATCAGTTGTAGAACATCCATTTGTAGGATTTACAATTCCTGCATAGTATATCATCCCGTCAATTAGAGGTGTATTTGGTGCTAAAGCATTTCCCCCTGTAGCTGCATCATACCAAACAATATTTGGTTCATTAACCTGTAATGATGAAACTGTAGGATTTGATGATTGACAAAAATTTTGAGTCGTATCGTTTGTTGTGGGCGTTGGAGCACTATCTAAGTTAGCTGTTACAGCCAAACGAACAATACTTGAACATCCAGTCACTGGATTTGTAATTCCTGCATAATAAATCATTCCATCAACTAATGGTGTACTAGGTGATAAAACATTACCACCAATTGCTGCATCGTACCAAACAACATTTGGTTCATTAACTTGTAATGATGAAACTGTTGGTGGTGTTGATTGACAAAAATCCTGAGAAGTGTCATTCGTTGTTGGAGTTTGTTCATTGTTCAAATTAGCCGAAACAGCTAATCTGATTATTGTTGTACATCCAGTCGAAGGATTTAAAATTCCAGCATAATAAATCATTCCATCAACTAATGGTGTACTAGGTGATAAAACATTACCACCAATTGCAGCATCATACCAAACAACATTTGGCTCATTAACTTGTAATGATGAAACTGTTGGATTAGACGATTGACAAAAATCTTGAGTAGTATCATTAGTTGTTGGTGTAGGTGCATTATCTAAATTGACAGTTACTGCCAAACGATTTATGCTAGAACAACCTGTTACAGAATCTATAATTCCAGCATAATATGTCATTCCATCAACTAATGGTGTACTAGGAGATAAAACATTTCCTCCAGTTGGAGCATCATACCAAATAACATTAGGTTCATTTACTTGTAATGAAGAAACTGTTGGAGCTGGACTCGCTGATTGACAAAAATCCTGACTAGTATCATTAGTCGTTGGTGTTGGAGCACTATCTAAATTAACAGTTACTGCCAAACGATTTATACTAGAACAACCTGTTGCAAGATTTGTAATACCTGCATAATATGTCATTCCATCTATTAACAATGTTCCGGGGGCTAAGGCATTTCCTCCTGTAGCTGCATCATACCAAACCACATTTGGTTCATTAACTTGCAGTGAAGAAACTGTTGGGTTTGATGATTGACAGAAATCTTGAGTAGTATCGTTTGTGGTTGGAGTTGGAACACTATCTATATCAACTGTTACTGCTAAACGATTGATACTTGAACATCCTGTTACTGGGTTCGTAATACTAGCATAATATGTCATTCCGTCTACTAAAGGCGTTCCTGGAGTTAAAGCACTACCTCCCGTAGCAGCATCATACCAAATAACATTTGGTTCGTTTACCTGTAATGATGAAACTGTTGGATTTGATGCTTGACAGAAATCCTGAGTTGCATCATTTGTTGTTGGACTTAATGTTTCATTAACCTGAACAGTAACTGCTTTTAGTGTTCCTGAAAGATTTTGACAGCTTACATCACTGCTCATAGAAACGTAATAAGTATATGGGCTACCAGCAACATTTAATCCTGAAATTGTTAACTGACCTGTTGGACTTATGACATATGTTATTCCACTAAATGTACCATTAGTAATTGGCTGTGAAGTATTGTTAGTAAAGTACCAATTAAACACAGGATTTGCTAATGCTGATGAAGGTTGAATTACTGCATCATTTCCTAAACAAATCTGCACATTATTAGCATTAATATCACCAGCGACAGAAAATGGTAAAATAGTGAATGTAATCGAAGCTCTGTCTGGTTGTGCTGATTGACAAAATTGTGTTGAACTTACACCAACATAATAAGTATATGTTCCCGGAGCTAAACCTGTTAACTGAAGAGTACTTGAATTTTGACCGGGAATCAAAACTTGGTTTGTACCATCAAAACTATACCAATAATATACAGGAGGTACACTATTAAGTTGTGCTGTCAATAAAACATCTCCTGACAAACTACAAAATGTAGTATCAGTGTCTGAATTAACTAAAATACTTGAAATTGAACCATTAGGTGAAGTTCCTAATACAATTACAGTAATTTTTGTTCTTGAAAGCACTTCGCAACCACCTCTTATAGGTTGTACATAGAACACATAAGTTCCTGCTACTAAGTTAGAAGGCAAAGTATAAGAATTACCATTTGCTAAAATAGTTCCTCCGAATTCTGCATCATACCATCTGTACGAAGTACAAGCATCTCCAGCGATAGAAACTGTTCCTCCTTGACAAGCCTCAATTGTAGTCCCTGTACCTCCCACTACACTAACATTTGCTTCACGTCGTACATAATTAACCTGTAAAAAGTCAAGTACATTAGCCGCACCTCCTAAACGTATCTTAACTCTATCATAAGATGGTGATTGCGTATTAGAAAGAAAAATAATCTCATCATTATCAATAACCTGAATTGTAGCTGTAGAACTTCCCGCAACCATTAAATCTCCAACAGGTGTATTTCCCATATAGCGCTGTACAGTAAAACCTGCCAAAGCTGATACTGTTAGTAAAGTACTAGGTTTTGTCAATTTAATTTTTAAAATATCTGTTAATTCTGAAGCTGATAAAACACCCACACCATTGTACATAGTTGCAAAACTATTATCATCGTTATCAACAGAATTCCAGGCATTTACCACATTTACTGTTCCTGTTAAAGCGCCAATACCTAAATCGTATGTTCCATAAAAAATATCTTCAACATCGCTTGAGCTACAAATTAACGGATTGGCTTCTTTAGTATAATAAGCTTCATATACTTTTGCATTTTGTGACACCGCTACTGTAGATCCCACAATAACTCTAACTCCGTCATAATTTTTTGGTCCAGTAGCATCAGAAGGAACAAAAGTGTATTCAAAACTATTATCTCCTGCTAATAAATCGACAAGAGTTCCTGAAAGAGGTTGAATTGAACCTATTATTTGAGGTACCCCTCCTCCATCTCGTTTTGTTGCTACTACTGATATAGCTCCAATTAATGCCAAACCACTATACTCTGTTCCTAGTTTTACTGAAACTGGAGTTCCCGCAGTAATAGCAGTATTCCATTGCAATGTTTGCCATGTTGTACCAATACCTAAAGCTCCTAACCCACTTGTAATAGTCGAATAAGTTTGCGGATTATGATCAATTGCTTGTGTGTCATTCATAACCGTTCCTGTAATGATGGATCCTGAACTTTGAGTATCTGCATAAACTCTTTCTGTGAAAGTCACACAATTTGCAGGATTATTTACCACTACTGTAACTATGGCACTTACATCACAAAACCCATTATTAGCAACTGCAGTAAAAGTATATACACCTGCTTGTGTAAAAGGCCCTACAGTTGGTGATGCTAAAGGTATTCCATTAGAATCATACCAAGTAACTGTTGCATTTGAAGTTGCTTGTAATGTTACACTGTCTCCAACATTTATAACATAATTATTTGGATTTACTGTCAATTGTGGTACTGGATATACGGTAACAGCAACTGAAGCTTCTGATGATGCACAAGGGATTCCAACTACAGCAGCTTGTATATAATATGTTCCACTTACTTGTATATTGTCTACCTGATCCAGCGGAATAGTATTATGATTACTATCTAAAAATATATAAGTAGTATTTCCTGAAGCATCAAAGTTAAGTATTGCGTCTCTCAAATTCACAACTCCACAACCTGTCAATGTCGCTGCTACATTCAAATTAACTTGAGCTGGAAAAAGAACATCTACAGGCAATAATGTATTCACATCATTTTCACAAGTACCATTTACTTTTATTGATATATAATATGTTCTTGGAGTATTTGAAGCATTCAAACCACTAATTGTAAGTGCTCCTGTAACAGCATCCTTTGTGTATGTAATACCAACATGACCAGAAAATCCTGTAGTTATTTCGGTTGTTTTATTTTGATCTGTGTAATAGTGAAATTCCCCATTTGCAATTAGAGTTGTTGGACTTAAGGTTGCAACTCCAGCACAACTAGCTGTAATAGGAGTTGAAATAGTAATATCAGCAGCAACAGGTTTTGCTGTAAAAGTAACAGTTATTGCTGTTCGTGATGAAATTGCTGGACAACCAATTTTTCTTGCAGCAACATAATAAGTTGTTGTTGCATTTAAAACTGGAGTGGTAAAACCAGCATTATAAGCAGTTGTAGCAATAGGCATAATACTATTAGAACTATCATACCAAAGTAATTCGTTTTCACTATCTGTTTCAGCATAAAGTGTTACAGATTGAGGGCCACAAATGGATACATTTTGTGAACCTACTGCAATTGTTGGAGCTCCGGGTGATAAATACACCTCATATAATCGCAATCCTTTGGTTAAGTTTAATTGGACTAATGAAGATAATGTAATTTTTATTCTGTCGAATGATTGCCCTGGAGTTATAGGTATATTAGCCGTTTGACCGCCGCTAAGTAAACCTAGTAAATCCAAATCCAATATTGTTCCTACATCTAAAGTATACACGACATTAGCACCGCTTAAAGCTTCTATTTTTAAACCATCTGCCAATCCTAAATTCAATATAGCTGGATTATCAAGTCTTAAAACAACATGCGCTTGGTCGGTTGGTTTTGAAAGTGCATTAAAATAAACAGTTTGGCTTATTGTACCAGCAACTGCTAACGCTCCCAAACTCAAATGAGAAT
>CBFHBH010000129.1:0-6286 GCA_965653735.1 uncultured Flavobacterium sp.
AACTCATACCGGTGGACTTGAAGGTATGGTGACGCAAGTGACATTGATTCCTGAAAAAAATCTGGGAATTATTGTTTTGACCAATCAGCAATCAGGAGCAGCTTTTTCAGCAATTACAAATACAATCAAAAATACTTATTTAGATATACCTTATCAAGATTATGTAGCATTATATAGCAAACGTAGTCAGGAATCTTCAAGCAAAGCAGATAAAAGTACTCAGGAAGTATGGACAACTGTTAACAAGAATGTCAAAATCCAAAAAGAATATTTAAAAAAAACTTTGGGGACATATAAAGACAATTGGTTTGGTGAAATCACAATAACCGAAAAAAAAGGAAAATACTATTTTGAATCTAAGCGTTCACCACAATTAATAGGTGAAATTTTTTATTATAAAGACAACACTTTTGCTGTAAAATGGTTCAATCAAAAAATGGAAGCAGATGCTTTTATGACTTTTGAAGACGGTTACAAAAAAATGACCATGAAAGCCATTTCTGAATTAACAGATTTTAGTTATGATTTCCATGATTTGGACTTTTCCCAAATCGATGCTAAATAAGTTAAAAAAGAGGCTATTTTTTTACACTTTCTTTGAAATGTTTGTAAAAGTGAGTAATTTTAAAGGACAGAAGAATATGACATGGTTGAGATAGATATCGAAAAAGAAAACAAGGCTATTGCCCAAGAATACAAAGAATTACTTCGTATAAGTTACCAAACCCTTTCAGCAGAAGATAAAAAACTTATCCGCAAGGCTTTTGATGTGGCTGTAGAAGCACATCAGGACCAAAGAAGAAAATCAGGAGAAGCCTATATTTTCCACCCAATAGCTGTAGCCAAAATTGTAGCTGGAGAAATTGGTCTTGGTCCTACTGCTATTGCCGCAGCATTAATGCATGATGTTGTAGAAGACACAGATATCACGGTTCAAGACATTGAAAAACTTTTTAATCCAAAAGTAGCTCAACTTGTTGAAGGTTTAACTAAAATCGCACAGGTTAAAAAAGACATGAATATCTCTATGCAAGCAGAGAATTTCAGAAAAATGCTATTGACCTTAAACGACGATGTTCGTGTAATTATCATTAAACTTGCCGATCGCCTTCACAACATGCAAACCATGGAGTCCATGGCCGATTACAAACAGGTCAAAATAGCATCTGAAACATTATATATTTATGCTCCTCTTGCACATCGATTGGGACTATACAATATTAAAACCCAACTTGAAGATTTAGGACTAAAATATACAGAACCTGTTGTATACAACGATATTGTAAGCAAAATAAAGGAAACAAAAGAAGAACAGGATGCTTACATAAAAAACATCTCAGATGTTTTAAAAAAATCATTGGACGAAGAAGGTATAGAATATATAATAAAAGGACGTCCAAAATCTATCTATTCGATTAGAAGAAAAATGGCAGCTCAAAACGTTTCATTTGATGAAGTCTATGACAAATTTGCCTTACGTATTGTGTATAAATCAAATCCGCATGATGAAAAGTTCTTAGCCTGGAAAATTTATTCTATTGTAACAGATCATTATCGTCCGTCACCAAGTAGATTACGCGATTGGATTTCTTCGCCAAAATCAACTGGATATGAAGCATTACACATAACAGTAATGGGCCCATTAGGCCGATGGGTTGAAATTCAGGTTCGTAGTGAGCGTATGGATGAAATTGCTGAAAAAGGATATGCCGCTCACTATAAATACAAACAAGGTGCTAATGAAGAAAGTAGCTTAGATACTTGGTTGAATTTACTTAAAGAAGCCTTAGAAAATGCCGAAACCAATGCTGTAGATTTTGTTGAAGATTTTAAAATGAATCTTTATGCAAAAGAGATTTATGTATTTACACCTAAAGGAGAAATCAAATCCTTACCCAAAGGTGCAACATCTTTAGATTTTGCTTTTTCAATACACTCAGAAATAGGAGTAAAAACAAGAGGAACGAGAGTTAATGGTAAGTTAGTACCACTAAATCATGAGTTAAAAAGTGGTGATCAGGTAGAAATTATAACTTCTCCTAATCAAAAACCAACAGCAAACTGGTTGGATTATGTAACTACAGCTCGTGCTAAAAATAAAATCAGAAACGTTCTTAACGAGAACACCAAGAAAATTGCAGAAGATGGTAAAGAGGTTTTAGCTAGAAAACTCAAACATCTTAAAATTACATTAAATGAAACTGTTGTTAACGAATTAGTATCTTACTTGAATCTAAAAACAAGTTTAGATTTATTTTATCGTGTAGGTATAGGAACCGTAGATAATCAACAACTGAAAGATTTTGCAGCACAAAAAAGCAATACATTTTTCAATTTCTTCAAAAACAAAATAAAAAGATCGTCTCCAAACTCTGAGTTTATCCATAAAGACGAAATCACAAGTAATTATGATTTATTAGTTTTTGGTCCTGAACAAGACAAACTCGACTATAAACTATCTTCATGCTGTAATCCTATTCCTGGTGACCCAGTTTTTGGTTTTGTCACAATTAATGAAGGAATCAAAGTACATAAACGTGATTGCCCTAATGCCATAAGTATGCAATCCAACTATGCCTACAGAATCATGCAGGCAAAATGGATAGATTCTTCTCAACAAGATTTCAAGGCTGTTTTAGAGATAACTGGAATGGACAGCATTGGTTTAACAAATGAATTAACAAGGGTTATTTCAAATAACATGCACGTTAATATTCAAAGTATTTCCTTAAGTGGTGAAGCAGGGATTTTTAATGGCAAACTTGCTGTAATTGTGCCTAATAATACTGTACTGAAAAAAATGATTGAAAACATCAAAAAAATTGATGGTGTTGACAGAGTAACTAGAGTTTATAAAAATTAAGTTTCTAATAAACTTTTATACTCAAAACAAAAAAATTATCTTTGCCGGATATGACACAAATATCATCTGATAATACTACTAATCAGGAAATTGTAAAAAATGTTTTTACAATGTATCTTGAAGAAAAAGGTCACAGAAAAACTCCTGAACGTTACGCTATCCTTCAGGAAATCTACGATAGCGAAGAACATTTTGATATAGAAAATTTATATATCAAGATGAAAAATAAAAACTATCGCGTTTCTCGTGCAACCTTATACAATACTATTGAATTACTTTTAGATTGTGGATTGGTTCGTAAACATCAGTTTGGACAAAACCAAGCGCATTACGAAAAATCATACTTCGACAAACAACACGATCATATCATCATGACAGATACCGGCGAAGTAATCGAATTTTGTGATCCAAGAATTCAAACCATCAAACAAACCATGGAAGAGATTTTTGATATCGAAATACAAAACCACTCTCTTTATTTTTACGCTACAAAAAAACAATAATTACAAATACAACAACACAACACAATGACCGTAGATTTACTACTAGGATTACAATGGGGAGATGAAGGCAAAGGAAAAATTGTCGATGTATTAACCTCAAAATATGACATTATTGCACGTTTTCAAGGAGGGCCAAATGCTGGACACACATTAGAATTTGATGGAATCAAACACGTGTTAAGAACTATTCCTTCAGGGATTTTTCACAAAAACTCAATTAATATTATTGGAAACGGAGTCGTAATTGACCCAGTAGTTTTCATCAAAGAAATAGAAGGTCTTGAGAAATTCAACATCGATATTTATTCAAAACTTTTAATTTCAAGAAAAGCACATCTTATACTTCCAACACATCGTTTATTAGATGCAGCTTCTGAAGCATCAAAGGGCAAGGCAAAAATTGGATCAACATTAAAAGGAATTGGACCAACTTACATGGACAAAACTGGTCGTAATGGAATTCGTGTTGGAGATATCGAATTAACTGATTTTGAAGAAAGATACCGTTCACTAGCAAACAAACACGAAGAAATGATTAAGTTCTACGATGTTGCCATACAGTACAATCTTTCTGAATTAGAAAAAGAATTCTTTGATGCTGTTAAAGAACTTAAAAAAATGACTTTTATCGATTCTGAAGAATATTTACACCAAGCACAAAAAGCAGGTAAATCAATTCTTTGTGAAGGTGCACAAGGTTCATTATTAGATGTTGATTTTGGAACGTATCCATTTGTAACATCATCAAATACAACTGCTGCTGGAGCATGTACTGGATTAGGTATTGCACCAAATAAAATAAAAGAAGTATTCGGAATATTCAAAGCATATACAACACGTGTTGGTAGCGGTCCATTCCCAACTGAAGATTTTGGAGATGCTGGTGATACAATGGCAAAAGTAGGCAATGAATTTGGATCGGTTACAGGACGCCAACGTCGTTGTGGCTGGTTAGATCTTGTTGCTCTAAAATATGCCATCAGAGTAAATGGGGTTACACAATTAATGATGATGAAAGGCGATGTACTTTCAGGTTTTGAAACATTAAAAGTATGTACTTCATACCAATATAATGGTCAAAACATTGATCATTTACCATACACAATCGAGCCAGAAAATGTAACACCTGTGTATACAGAATTTAAAGGTTGGAAAGCCGATTTAACAGGAATGAGTTCATACGATCAACTTCCTACAGAATTAAAGGAATATATAACCTTTATAGAAAAAGAAGTTGAAGTTCCTATCACGATTGTTTCTGTAGGACCAGACAGAAAGCAAACCATTACAAAATAACAAAAAGCCCTGTTTTCAGGGCTTTTTTTAAATAAAATAGAACTATATTTGCCTTACCACACAAAGCCTAAAAAATGCCCAATAGAGTTTCTGCATATTTCTTATTGATTCTTCGAAAATTTTTAAAACGCTTTGAAAAATTCTTTTTTGCAGTTAAGCAATTATTAGATGAACGAAATTTTATTTATTTCTCAAGTGTAGCTGTTGCTATTTCATGTGCATTTGCTGTAATTGTTTTAAAGAGTTTTGCTCATAATGTTTTTCTTTGGGCAAATTATATCAACAAATATCTTAAACTTCCTTATTCAAACAGTATACTGCCCATCATTGGTATAGTATTAACCGTTTTTGTAGTGAAACGTTTTCTTGACGGAAGCATAGAAAAAGGAAGTTCTAACATCTTACATGCAGTTGCAAAGAAAGGTGGAATTGTACCTCGAAAACAAATGTATGCTCAAATCATAACAAGCTCACTGACTGTTGGTTTAGGTGGATCTGCAGGACTTGAAAGTCCCATCGTAATTACAGGAGCAGCATTTGGTTCTAATTTTGCTCAAAAATATAAACTCTCACAAAAAGATAGAATTTTACTTTTAGCCTGTGGTGTTGCTGCGGGAATTGGCGCTGCTTTTAATGCCCCCATAGCTGGTGTTTTATTCGCTATTGAAGTAGTCTTGACAGATGTTACTATTTCAGCCTTTATTCCAATCATGATATCGGCAGCAACAGGTTCATTAATTTCTCAAATGATATTGAGTGATGAGATTTTACTAAATTTTAAAGGTGAACAAAGTTTTGATTTTCATAACACCCCATATTATATTTTATTAGGGCTTTTAGCTGGATTTGTTTCTATTCATCACGCAAGAACCTTCAGAAAAGTAGAACATTACTTTAATCATTTTAGTTCAAAACCATATAGAAAAGCATTTTTTGGAGCCATAATGCTTGCTGGATTAATCTTTTTATTCCCAACGCTGTTTGGCGAAGGTTATGAAAGTATTAAAACATTATCTTCTTCAAATCCTGAAAGCTTACTAGAAAATACTCTGCTTGAAAAATATATGTCAAGCGAATGGCTATTACTAATTTTTATAGGAGTTATTGCTTTGGTGAAATCTGTTGCCACAGGAATTACATTGGGAAGTGGTGGTAACGGAGGTAACTTTGCTCCTTCTCTATTTGTTGGTTCTTATTTAGGTTTTTTTGTCTCTAAATCAATCGAATTATTAGGAATATCATCTAATCTTCCCGTTGTGAATTTCACGATTGTAGGAATGGCAGGAATACTAAGTGGATTATTTCATGCTCCATTAACAGCAATATTCTTAATTGGAGAAATTACTGGTGGTTACAATTTAATGATACCTCTTATGATAGTATCCTCTGTAAGTTTTGCAGTGTCTAAACGATTTGAAAAGCATTCGATGGATGTAAAAGCATTAGCTGATAAAGGTGACGTTTTTACAAGCAATAAAGATTTAAATATTCTTCAAAGCATAGATTCTCTAAATTTAATAGAAACCAATGTAGAATCTCTTACTTTAGAGAATAACTTAGAAAACTTAGTAGAATTTCTTTCTTCAAAAAATCAACCAATTTATCCAGTCCTTGATGAAAAATC
>CBFHBH010000130.1:0-6268 GCA_965653735.1 uncultured Flavobacterium sp.
TTGCTGCTAGCTGTTATGGCTATTTACCTGAAGAAAACAACTTAATCGTTGATTTAATCATAACTCGATTAGGGCTTAGAAAATTTAAAAATTATAACTGGAACGGATTATCTTCTGGATATAAAATGCGATTCGAATTGGCAAGAATGTTATTGAGAAAACCTAAAGTTTTACTTATAGATGAGCCTCTGGCAAACTTGGATATTTTAGCGCAACAAACCATTTTAGATGACTTTCGAAATATTGCCAACTCAGCATTTAGACCAATTGCAATTGTATTAAGTTCACAGCAATTGTATGAAGTAGAAAAAACTTCTAATCAGGTAGTTTTCTTAAAGCAAGGAAGTCAACGAAATCTAAAATCGGAAGAATCTCAGGAACATCATTTTATAATAGAATTTGAAACTACTGAATCATTGAGTATTGTTAATGAAAAATTGGCAAAACTTAATTTGGTTTCATTGGAACAAAACGGTGGGACTTTAATTGCCTCATTTCCTTTAGATGTAACTATAAATGATTTTATGAAAGTTGCCATCAATGAAAACATTCATATAAATTACTTAAGAAACATTACTCATTCAACTAGAAGATTCTTCATCAAATAATATTACTCATGTTCAATAAAATTCAAAAACAATTACTTTTAAAATATCCTTTACTATGGAACACAAAATTTGTTCCGATGGTTTTTATTGGGGCATTAATTAACCTATTATATTTTTTCATTGGATATGTTGATGGTGGCATTAATTTTAAGGAACGTTATGATTCTGACTTAGATTTTACCTTCTTTAGTTTTTGCTTTCTTATATCTGTTGTATTAATTATTTTATGGCTGGTTAATTATTTCAGAAACAATTCACTTAAATCATTCTATCCCAAAAGCAAATACAGTTTATTTTACGAATGGATTCAAATTTTAATCATAGTTTTATTATTAATTGGTTTTTTCTTTCCATTTGAAATAGGAAGAAAACTTCATAAACAAAGTTATATAACTGAAGACGTTGCCAAAAAAAGATGTGATATAATCTCAAAAGCTGACTTTTTCATTGACGGAAGTTTTGGAGAAGCTGAAGTAGACTCTATTAACTCAGTTTTTAAAGATACAGTTATAAATGGTGAGCCAAAATATGTAAATATTGTTTATAAAGATTATATAACAATTTTAGGCCGAAAATATGGAGCCACTTCACTAATAAACAGAAACGTTCGAGGGTTTTCCTTTTTTACAGATGTTGAAGATTCTCTTCGAAAAGTTGAAGTTCAAAAAATTCTTTTTAAAGACAAAAAAGATGAAGTAAAAAAAATAATGTCTGATTATATGTCGATTGTAAAGGAACATGAACTACTTACAAATTTCACTAAAGAAAAATGGTTTGATATAACATACAATGCTCCTGATTTTAAGAAATATGAACTAATTACACCTTACAAACCTAGTGACAGTACAGATAGTTACTACTATAATGATTATGTTGAGCCCGCATATGCAACTACTGCTGTTGCAGATTATGAAGCAAAAAAAGAATATTCGAAATACTTTATTGAACAAAATACTCTTGCTCACAACTATCAAGAAATAGCAAAAGCCTATGTCAATTCTATTTTTACGCAGGATACCTTACTTCCTTTTTTCTATTTTGGATTTGGAATTTCGTTACTCATTTTTTCTTTTAGAGTTACCTCAGGAAAAAGCTGGCTTATTGCCGTTGTAGCTTTAGGTGTTTTAAACTTGATTCTAGGCATTTTTTCAGCATTGAGCGGTGAATTCATTACTTATACAATCTTGATGATTTTATTTATTGCAATTGCTATAATTTATTATTCATCAATTTTAATATCAAAGAAAAATCAGAAAATTTCAAAAATTGTTCTCAACCTTTTGCTATGGTTATTTGGTGCATTAATCCCTTTAGTATATGCAACTTATCAAGAGATGTATAGAAAATCCATTGAATATGTAAATGATTACTATTATGATCCACATTATGAATTTTTAAGAGACAATTTCCCTACAATGCTTACAGTAAATTTAGTAATGGTTTTTATTGTAATGTTCTTTTTGTGTTCATCAATTAGAAAATGGAAAGGAATAGCAGAAGAATAAAAAAAGAAAGGGTTTAGAAACGTTGATTACTAAACCCTTTTTAATTGATGATTTTTACGGTTATACTTATTATATGTGACATTTGTTAAAGAATAGGTTAATTTGAAAACTAGATCCCTGCAATAATTTCTCCATTAGGATGCACAACTAGTCTTTTAACATCATTATCTTTTTTAATTTTTAGGTTGTATTGTTTTTTTAGAACATCACCTTCTGCCTGAGTGTATAAAAATTTATCTTTTACAATAGTCCAACCAGGAAATGATTTATAAACAGAAAATATAACTGGTCTGGGTAATTTAACATTATCATATTTTTCAACAACTCTAACTAATTTACCTGTATCGTTATATGTAGCAACAAGCGACGCCTTATCGGTTTCAAAAAAAACTAAATATTCGTCATGTCCCTCGTAATCTTTACCAATATTATATCCAACAAACTTATCCTGCATTTGTCTAACTTTAGCATCTGGATTTCTGTCTGGTAGATAAACAGAAAAATCTTTTCCTGCGCTTTTAATAACGACTGCAGGCAATTCATCAGGTCTCATTTCATCGTCTTGAATAGTCTGCGCGTTTAACGTCAAAGTAAAACCCACCAGAGCTACAATACTAAATACTAACTTCATAATTACAAAATTTTAATTAAACAACTAATAAAAAATTATCTTTAGTATTAATCATAAGGCTTGTTTTTACTTCCCCTTTTTGTTACGTGATTAATAACTTAAAGTCTTAAAAAAAGTTTTTGGAATAGGGTTTCTGAAAGATGGATGGGGATAAATTCGATTACGTAAAGTTAACTCTATAAAGGATTAGGTATTGTTAATCATTTCTATAAACAATGTTAATTATTTAAACCATTTTTTAATAGTTTAAATCGTTACTTTTGGATAACTTAAATTAGTTAGAAATTGATACATAAAATTCTTCATAATAATATTCTGGTTGAGATTAATTCTTTAGGTGCCGAGTTAATTCAGTTTTCTAAAAACGGTTTGAATTACATTTGGAGTGTAGATGATACGTTTTGGAACAAAACATCTCCAATTTTATTTCCCATTGTAGGAAGACTAAAAAATGATTCATATTCTCTCAATGGAATAAATTATAAAATGGATAGACATGGTTTTGCCAGAAACTATGACTTTAAAGTCCTAAATAAAACCGAAAACTCAATTAGCTTTACTCTTACTGATAATGATGAAACACTTTCTCACTACCCATTTAATTTTCAATTAATAATAACTTATACCATTAATACAAAAGGTTTAACTATTGCTTATACAGTAAAAAACAATTCAGAAGAAGTAATGCCTTTCTCAATTGGTGCTCATCCAGCAATAAATATTGATTCAGGATTCGATAACTATTCAATCCTATTTGAAAATGATTCTGAGCTAATAAGCCACGAGTTGGAAAACGAAAATTTTTCTGGAAAAACTAATCAAATCAAACTTCAAGATAAATCCCTAAAATTAGATTATAATTTGTTTGAAAAAGATGCAATAGTATTAAAAAACTTTGAATCAAATCATTTAACAATTTATAAGCACAATAGTCCATTTATAAAAATTAGCTTTGATAACTTTCCACATTTAGGAATTTGGACTAAAAAAAATGCTCCATTCTTGTGCATTGAACCATGGCAAGGATATGCTGATAATAAAAACACTACTGGAGATTTAATAAAAAAAGAAGGAATGCTTCATTTATCACCAAATGAAGAAAAAAACTTCTCAATATCATTTGAAATACAATAACATTATGAATACAATTTCCTTTTTACCTTTTCAAAATTTAGAATCAGAAAGATTACTTCTGAGACAAATAACAGATGATGATGTTAATGAAGTTTTTGAAATGAGAAGCAATCCAGATGTAATGAAATTTGTACCCAGACCGCTGGTAACAACAAAAGAAGAAGCGTTGGCACACATTAAACTGATACAAAATAAAATTGAAGAAAACGAAGGCATTAATTGGGCTATCACGCTTAAAGGAAATCCAAAACTTTTAGGTATTATTGGACATTATAAAATTTCATGGGAAAACTTACGATCTGAAATTGGCTACATGTTACTGCCTGAATATCAAGGTATGGGTATAATTTCTGAAGCTGTTAAACTTCTTATTGATTATGGTTTCAATACAATGAAAATGCATTCATTAGAAGCAGTTATAGACCCAAGAAACCAAGCATCTGCAAAAGTATTAGAAAAAAATAATTTTGTACTTGAAGCACAATTTAAAGAGGATACTCTGTGGCAGGGAGAATGGCTTGACACCAATATATATTCTTTACTAAATAAAAATTGATGATAAAACGTTTTGTTTTTCTACTGCTTCTTTTGAGTTTTAATGTTTTGCATTCACAAACTTATTTGAAAATAAACGGAGTAACTGCTTTTGCTTTAATTCCTAATATTGGTATTGAAACAACTTTAAAAAATCACTTAAGTTTTCAAGCCGATGTTTCTGCATCTTTTTGGAAATCAATTAATGGTGGACCTTTAGAGTTTGTTATTATCACTCCTGAAATCAGATATCATATAAACAAAGACAATCAAGGAATCTATTTTGGAGGTCATATCGCAGGAAGTACTTTTAAACTTCAAAAATGGAACTATGCAGAAACACAATACTACCAACAGGGTTATAACTATATGATTGGTGCTACAGTAGGATATCAAAAAAAAATATCAAACAAGTTTTTAATAGACATTTTTGTAGGTGGTGGTAATCAACAGGCTTTTTACAAAGGATTTTCTTTAGAAACTGGCGAAAGAGTTGAAAAAGCACATGACTATAACAAGAGTGGTGAATGGCTTCCTTATAGAGGCGGAATCATGTTTAGCTACATAATAAATTAAAAAAGCCATCATAATTGATGGCTTTTATTTTTATATTTTATTTACTGCACAGCTAATAATGCATTTGGCATTCCATAACCAAATTCTGAATGTTTATTGGGATATAAATGTGATGTTTGTTTCATTTTATTTAAAACTTGATCTCTTGTCCATGAAGGATTTTTTGCCCATACTAACGCTGCGATACCTGCCGTTGTAGCAGTGGCAACAGATGATCCTCCAACATAATTTCCTTGACCATCATAATAGCTATTTACAGGTATTGTACTTCCTGATGGACGCTCCATCATAATTGTAAAGTCAATTTTGTCTCCTGTATGACATACATCACATTTTTGATATGTAGAAGCCTCTTTAATACCTGTTACTGCAACAGTTTCAGCCATCCAAGCTGGAAAAATCACACCTACAAAATTTGTAAAACTTGTTGATGTTCCACCAGCACAAAAAATTAATTTCCCTTTTCCATAAGCATATTTAACTCCATCTTCAATTTTTCCAACAGAAAAAATATGTCCCATCGACATAGAAATAATCTTTACATTTGAATTATTTGCTAATGCCGTAAATGCATTCTTTACTCCATTTTGCTCATGATAGCCGTCTAAAACAACATTTGAAGCCGCTCTATAAGCAATTAAATTGGCATTATAAGCGACACCTACAGGTTGTCCAGCATTATTTCTCGGTGCAGTAGCAACAGAAGACATACTTGTTCCATGTCCACATTTATCATTTACACCATCAGTGCCTGTGCTCCATGGCCAAACGGAATCTACATATACTCCATAGCGTTGTACTGTTCTTCCAGATGAATATCCACTATTAAAACTTGCATTTAAAAGAGAGTTAGCTGTAGATGCTCCTGTATCAACAACACCAATAGTAACACCAGCTCCAGTACTATAATTCCAAGCAGCAGGAATATTATGATTATTAAATGCCCAAGGTAATTTTGCATTAGGTGCAATTGTTGTGTAATCAGATGAAGATATTGCTGAAGAACTTAATCCACAACCAGAGTCCGATTTTTGATATACCATTCCTTTATTTTGGAAATATCTAAAATCAGATGGCTCCACATATCTTATGAAATTATTTTTTCTAAGTGCAATAATTGTTTCCTGATTTTCAATGACTACATCGATTAAATTCAAGAAAGGATCTGATGAAATTAAAAAGTCTTTAGATGATTTTCCCTCATACTTTTCAATAATTTGAATAATAGTATTTTGATATCCTTTACTACTAATTGATTTACTACGATCAAAATCATTTTT
>CBFHBH010000131.1:0-6261 GCA_965653735.1 uncultured Flavobacterium sp.
TCATTGCTTTGAAGCCATTTACAATTTTTCCAGATTTTGATAATGAATTGAATGGGCGAACATCTTTTGGATCACCTCCAACTACTACATCTTCAGAGATTGTAGTTCCAGAATTCATAACAATGCCTTTTACTTCTTTAGCAGATAAATTTGGATAGTATGAGCGAATCATAGCAGCTACTCCAGCAACATTTGGCGATGCCATAGAAGTTCCTTGTAAGTATTGATATTCACTGTTAGGAGTAGTTGCATATATTTTTACACCAGGAGCATAAACATCAACGTTCATTTTCCCATAATTTGAAAAATTAGCCACTACTTTTTTACCGTTTTCAAAGTTTAAAGCACCAACAGTAATCACATTGTCAGCAAATTCAGTTTTTTTATCGTCTGAATCGTTAGGGAAGTTTGGTTCAACATCAATATCTTTTGAATCGTTTCCTGCTGCATGTACAATAAGAACATCTTTACTTTCAGCATATTTTATAGCATCATAAACCCACTGTTTGTGTGGAGAAAAATCTTTACCAAAACTTGCATTGATTACTTTAGCTCCATTGTCTACAGCGTATTTTATTGCTAAAGCAACGTCTTTGTCATATTCGTCACCATTTGGAACCGCGCGAACCGACATAATTTCAACATTATCGGCAATACCATCACCACCAATATTGTTGTTTCGTGACTGAGCAATGATTCCAGCAACGTGTGTACCGTGTAAAGCACCTTCTTTAGTTGGGCCATATACAATATTGTTGCCGTAAATTTTATCATTTATATCTTCTGGATTGTCACCAACTAATTTACGTCCGTCAAATTCTAGATTATAATTAAAGTTTAATTGGTTATAAACTTGTGTTTTAAATTTATTTACGTTGGTCATTAAAGCAGAACCTGCTTTGCCAATCTTTGTAAAAACTTCAATGCTTTTCTTTAATTCGACATCTTCAGTTGTGATAGCTTTTACTTCATCGATTGTGAAATCTTCTTTTTTAAGATATTCGCTTACTATTTTGTTGGCATTTATAATGTTGTCAACTTGTTGTTTGTTAGCTAAAAGTGCTTCCATTTTTTTGTCGTAAGCAGCCTTTGCTTCTTTGTATGCTTGAGAGCCATCATCACCTTTTTTAAGAAGACGTGTTAATTCTAAGTTTTCGTTCTCTATGTTTCCTAAGAAATTCCATCCGTGAACATCGTCAATGTATCCGTTTTTGTCGTCATCGATGCCATTATTAGGGATCTCTTTTTTATTTGTCCAGATAACAGATTTTAAATCCTCGTGATCGATATCTACTCCTGAATCTACGACTCCAACAATAACTCTCTCCCCTTTTTTTCCTTTAATCAATTCGGCATAAACGCGATCTATGCTCATTCCAGGGATGCTGTCTTTTTCTAAATCTAGATGACTCCAACGCTTTAACTGATTTTCAGTTAATTTTTGCTTCTTTGGAACATTAGGATTTGGCCCTTGCGCGAATACTGAAGTTGATAACATGACACCAACAAACAGATACATTAACTTTCTATTCTTCATTTTTTTTGATTTTAATTTTTGACTGATTGACTGAAACTTGATATATCAAATAAATATTTAAAGATAAGTATACATCCGAAGAGTCTTGTTACGCTTTTAGGGTATTTTAGCAAAAAATTAACGTTTATTTTAGATTAGGAACAGTTAGTAATGATTTTTTGTAAGATTATATCCATTGCGTCTAAATCTTCTTTATCGATACTTTCCAACGCTATTTTTCTATTTTCGAGAACTATGTTTTGGACTTGCTCAATAATATCTTTTCCTTCTTTTGTGACAGATAATATTGATTTTCTTCTATCATTTGTGTCAACTTTACGATTTAGGTAGTTTGATTTGACCATAAGATCAATAATTCTGGTGACTGAGGCATTGTCCTTAAAAACATTTTTAGCGAGTTCCTGTTGTGTGATTTCGGGATTTTCTAATATTGATTTTATAATAAGCCATTGATCGATTGTTATTTTATATCCTTTTTCACGAATTTTTTTCATAGCAAACATTCTGTAGGTTCTTATAGCCTTATCAATATTATAAAATATAATGTTGTTGAGTTTTTCCATTTCAAATTTAAATAGCTATCAAAGGTATAAAACCTGATAATAAGGAGCTTGAAAAATAAAAATATTATTTTTTCAAAATAAGCTTGCATTTATAAATAATGGTTGTATATTTGCACTCGAAACATCGCGGGATAGAGCAGTAGGCAGCTCGTCGGGCTCATAACCCGAAGGTCACAGGTTCGAGTCCTGTTCCCGCTACTAAGTAAGCCACTCAATTGAGTGGCTTTTTTTATGTACCTTTGTCAAAATTTTAGCATTATGTCACACAAAGCTGGATATGTAAATATTATTGGTAATCCTAATGTTGGTAAATCTACATTGATGAATGCGTTTGTAGGTGAACGTCTTTCGATAATTACTTCAAAAGCACAAACTACACGCCACCGTATTTTAGGTATCGTGAACGGGGATGATTTCCAAGTTTTATTTTCGGATACACCAGGTATCATCAAACCAGCTTATGAGTTACAAAGTTCAATGATGGATTTTGTAAAATCAGCTTTTGAAGATGCTGATGTATTGATATATATGGTTGAAATTGGAGAAAAAGAGTTGAAAGATGAGGCTTTTTTCAATAAAATAATTCATTCTAAAATTCCGGTTTTATTATTATTAAATAAAATTGACAAATCAAATCAAGAACAATTAGAAGAACAAGTGGCAATGTGGAAAGAAAAGGTTCCAAATGCTGAAATTTTCCCAATATCTGCTCTTGAAAATTTTAATGTACAGGTTGTTTTTGATAGAATTTTAGAATTATTGCCTGAATCACCAGCGTATTATCCAAAAGATGCTTTAACGGATAAACCAGAACGTTTCTTTGTAAACGAAACCATCCGTGAGAAAATATTGTTGCATTACGATAAAGAAATTCCCTATGCAGTAGAAATTGAAACGGAAGAATTTATTGAAGATGATGATATCATTCGAATCCGTGCTGTTATTATGGTGGAACGTGATACCCAAAAGGGAATTATAATAGGACACAAAGGAGCAGCAATAAAGCGAGTTGGAATGGAAGCTCGTCAAGATTTAGAGAAATTCTTTGGTAAACAAATACATATCGAAATGTTTGTTAAGGTGAATAAAGACTGGAGAAGTAACGCTTATCAACTAAGAAGATTTGGTTATAATCAGAAGTAAACTAGCTTCTAAAAATAAAATTGTACCTTTGCACACTTTTTAAAAAATAAAAGATGAATAATATCGTAGCCATTGTAGGAAGACCTAATGTTGGGAAATCAACATTTTTTAACCGTTTGATTCAGAGAAGAGAAGCTATTGTGGATTCTGTTTCAGGAGTAACTCGTGACCGTAACTACGGAAAAAGTGAGTGGAATGGAAAAGAGTTTTCAGTAATTGATACTGGTGGATACATTAAAGGTTCTGACGATATTTTTGAAGGAGAAATCCGTAAACAAGTTGAATTGGCTATCGATGAGGCTGATGCAATTATTTTTGTTGTCGATGTAGAAGAAGGAATTACACCAATGGATGAAGAGGTTGCTAAGTTGCTAAGAAAAGTAACTAAGCCTATTCTTCTTGCTGTAAATAAAGTGGATAACGGAAAGAGAGAACAAGACGCGTTAGAGTTTTATAATCTTGGGTTAGGTGAATATTTTACCATAGCTGGTATGAGCGGAAGTGGAACTGGTGAACTTTTAGACAAATTAGTAGAAGTTTTACCTGAATTGCCAGAAGCAACAGAAGAAGAAAATCCATTACCTCGTTTTTGTGTAGTTGGTCGTCCAAATGCAGGAAAATCATCATTTATTAATGCATTAATTGGTGAAGATCGTTTTGTGGTAACTGATATTGCCGGAACTACTCGTGATGCCATTGATACTAAATACAATCGTTTTGGTTTCGAATTTAATTTAGTTGATACTGCCGGTATTCGTCGTAAAGCTAAAGTAAAAGAAGATTTAGAATTCTATTCAGTAATGCGTTCTGTTCGTGCTATAGAACACAGTGATGTATGTATTTTAATGATTGACGCTACACGTGGATTTGAAGGTCAGGATCAGAATATTTTTTGGTTAGCAGAGAAGAACAGAAAAGGTATTGTTATCTTGGTGAACAAGTGGGATTTAGTTGAAAAAGATACGATGTCTACTCGTGATTACGAAGCAAAAATCCGAAAAGAAATCGAACCGTTTACTGATGTGCCTATTTTATTTGTTTCTACACTTACTAAACAACGTTTATTAAAAGCACTTGAAACTGCAGTTCAGGTTTATGAAAGTAGAAAACAACGTATTTCTACATCTAAATTTAATGAGCATATGTTGGCTATTATCGAGCATATGCCGCCACCTGCATTAAAAGGGAAATACATTAAAATCAAATACTGTATGCAATTGCCTACGCCAATGCCACAGTTTGTGTTTTTTGCTAATTTACCTCAGTATGTAAAAGATCCTTACAAGCGATTTTTAGAGAATAAAATTAGAGAAAAGTGGGACTTTTCGGGAGTGCCAATCGATATTTATATTAGAGAGAAATAGTTTGTTAAAAAAAACAAAAAGGATAAAATTCTTCGATAAGAAAATCTTTAATTCGCGGTTTTAATGAGAAATCATTTTAACCGCAATTTTTTTTATACCAAATTAATGTTTAAAAAAGTACTATTTATTATCCTTTCTGTATTTTCTTTACAGGCTTTCGCACAAAATTCAATTAAATTTAAAGGAAAAATTATTGAAGAGAAAACAAAATTACCAATGCAAGCTGTTACAGTTTATGTGTCAGTGGCAAAAGATTCTTCGTTAATAGATTATACTATAACTGACAAGAATGGTGATTTTTCATTTAATTTAAAAAAAAGTGATAATTCAATTTGGTTAAAAGCCTCTATGGCGAGTTTTGAAGATTATAAAGTTACGTTAAATAGTATTTCTGAAAGCAAAGACTTTGGGGTTATAGCAATGAAAGATCAGGCAAAAATGCTTGGTGAAATTGTAATAAAATCTGAGGCTCCACCAATCCGAATTAAAAAAGACACTTTAGAGTTTAATGCTGCATCTTTTAAAGTTCGTCCCGATTCAAATGTACAAACACTTTTAAAGCAACTTCCAGGTGTAGAAATTGATAGTGAAGGGAAAATTACCGTGAATGGTAAAGAAGTGAATCAGATTCTTGTTAATGGTAAGCCTTTTTTTGGAAAAGATGGTAAAGTAGCATTGCAAAATTTACCTTCGGATATTATAAATAAAGTCCAAATTAGTGATACAAAGACTAAAAAGGAAGAACTGAATAAACAAGTGGCCAGTTCAAACAATGCTAGTATAAATCTTACCATTGATGAAGATAAAAATAAAGGTTTTTTTGGGAAATTTATGGCCGGATACGGAACAGATAAACGTTATGAAAGTAGTGCTTTAATAAACTACTTTAAAAACAAGCGTAAGATTAACGTACTAGCATCGTCTAATAATATCAATTCAGTTGGATTTTCAATGGATGAAGTTTTTGATAATATGGGCGGTGGTAGAAATATGACTTACTATGATTCTGGTACTGGTGCTTTTGGAATGGGTGGACTTAGGTTTGGTAACAATGGTTCAGGTATTACTCAGTCTGATATGGTTGGGGTAAATTATACTGATGAGTGGTTTAAAAATTTCGAAACTACTGGAAGTTATTTTTATACAGATCAGCACACTAAAAATGAAAATCGAACGAGACAAATTAACTTTTTGCCTTCAGGAAATTTTATTACCGAGTCACAGTCTAATACAAAATCTGATGCCTTTGGACACAATCTTAATACCGAATTTGAATATAAAATAGACTCGACAACAACAATTTCGATATCGCCAAAATTCACAAAAAACAAAGCTAAAAATAGTGAGTCAATGAGACAAACTTCTTCAGATGAGTTAAATGTTTTATTGAATGAAAGTGTTTCAGAAGTTTCAAGTGAAACTACTACAAACAACTTTAAAAATTCACTAAACATCAATAAAACTTTTAATAGAAAAGGGAAATATTTGAGTTTTTCATTTGATAATGAAAATGCTGAAGATGATGTGTTCAATTCAAACAATTCTAAAACTGTTTTTTATCAAAGTGGAGATCCTGATGATATAAGGAATCAGATTAGAAAAACCTTAAATAGAAAGGATAATTATAATGCTGATTTGTCGTATTCTCAGCCAA
>CBFHBH010000132.1:0-6244 GCA_965653735.1 uncultured Flavobacterium sp.
TGGTGCGCCTAAATGTTGATCACTGGCAAAGTATATTTTCGTATTAGATGATGAAGTCATTGTTTAAAATTTCGACAAAGATACTATTAATTGAAAAATTAAGCGTGATGCTTTTTTAATGATGCGTAAGCAATAATAGTACTCATTAGCATGCCAACTCCACCTACAATAAATGGTGCCCCAGCAAACTTAAACGGAGCCTCATTGTGTGTGAAATAGTAAAACACGGTTGACATCAACGGAGGGCCAATAATTGCAGCTGCACTCACTAAACTGGTTAATGTTCCTTGAATTTCTCCTTGCTCATTAGGAGGGACTTGTCCAGCAATAACTGCTTGGAGGGCAGGACCAGCAATTCCGCCTAAACAATACGGAATTAAAAAGGCAAACATCATCCAGCTTTGTGTGGCAAAACCAAATAAAAACATTCCTAGAGTATATAAGGCCATACCCACATAAATACTTTTTACATCACCTAATTTAGGGTTGATCCAACGAATCAGGCCACCTTGTACTACAGCAACCAATATTCCAACAACACCCAATGAAATTCCAACCATAGTCTCATCCCATTTAAATTGGTACATGGTAAAATAACTCCAATTACTTTGAACGGCATGTGAAGCAGTATGAAGTAAAAATACTGCAGCAACCAAACCTATTAAACTTGGGTACTTTTTTAAATGTATAAATGATCCAATTGGATTAGCACGTTTAATGTCAAATTCTCGACGATGTTTCTTTGATAATGATTCAGGAAGAATAAAGTATCCATACAAAAAGTTGAATAAACAAAGTACTGCTGCGGCATAGAAAGGAACTCTTGCTCCATACTGACCAAGTAATCCTCCAAGTACAGGGCCTATGATAAAGCCAAGTCCGAAAGCTGCACCAATCATCCCGAAGTTTTTTGCTCTGTTTTCGTTATTACTAATATCACCTATATAAGCTGCGGCAGTAGTAATGCTCGCTCCAGTTATACCAGCAATAATTCGACCTATGAAAAGCCAAGTAATTGTAGGGGCAAAGGCAAGTAATAAATAGTCTAAACTAAACCCAAACAAGGAAAGTAATAACACAGGTCTTCTTCCATATTTGTCGCTTAAGTTTCCAACTAATGGTGAAAAAAGAAATTGAGTAATGGCATAGGCAAATGTAAGCCAACCTCCATATTTTGCTGCTTCGCTTATATCGCTGTGAATCAGTTCTTGGATTAATTTTGGAACTACAGGAATGATGATTCCTAATCCAATAACGTCAATTAATAACGTGATAAATATAAAGCCTATAGCAGCTTGTTTTTGTTCTTTTTTCATGATGATTTTGTTGTTGGGCGTGACCCTTTGGGTCGGGCTTTTCGCTATATCTTTATTAGAATATTTCGGAAGTCTCAATGTCCTAATAAAGGATGTCACTACAATCCCTCACGCAGTATTGCAAATAAACAAAAAATCCCGTCCTCTTGTTAAAGCAGAACGAGATTTTACTTTTTTCATGAATTATTTTAAAGTTGTCTTTTTGGGCCATCGAGCATATAAATCCAGATCATTCGCGAAAGTCTGAAATTGAAGGTGCTCCAAATCACAGCCATTGCCGCAATCAAGCCCACAATAGTTAAGAAGCTGTCAATGAATTGGTGTGCAATAAGAAAGAGTACTACCATTTCGGCTACTAAAAGTGCATAACTCACAAACATGGATCCGAAGAAATATCCCGGTTCTTTTTCAAACTTGTGATTACAATGTGAACAATTAGTGTGCATCTTGGGTAATTGAAAAAGAAAGATGTTTCCCTTTTTTGCAAATACCTGTCCCTGATGGCATTTTGGACATTTTTCTCCAATAATATTTAAGAAAGTTGACATGACTTATTTTTTATGTAAAGTTAGTTTGATGATTGTTTTTTACTATTGCTAATTCACGCCAATATTTGTACTTTTAAGACATCATTGATGGTTGGGTAATATGAAAAATTTTACTGTATTAAATCTAGAACATTTTGGAAATCAAAATAAAGAGGAAGGGTTTCATGTAAACACCGTTGAAAACCACATTGTAACTGCACATGGGAATATTCATAAGCCACATAAGCATAGTTTCTATCTGACAGTACTATTTACGCATGGATCGGGTGCGCATGAAATCGATTTTGAAACGTATGATATCAAACCTGGTAGTATGTTCTTTCTGAATCCGGGACAAATGCATAATTGGGAATTATCGGAGGACATTCGCGGATTTATTTTCTTTCATTCTCAATCGTTTTATAATTTGCATTATGCAGCAGGAAAAATTAATCAATATCCTTTTTTTTATAGTATCCAGAACCCGCCAGTATTGTACTTAGAGCAGCAAAATCTTCCGCATTTTAGTTGGTTATTTACCCAGATTCTGAATGAAAATACTTCAAGGAGCGTATTTAAAACTCAAAAAATACTAGCACTAATCGAATTGATTTATATTGAAAGTACACGTTTATACATAAATGATGAGGTTTTGCAGAAAGTGAAGTTGAATTCATATTCCGATAAATTTCAACAATTTGAGCGTTTAGTGGAATTGCATTTTAAAACAGAAAAATCAGCATCCCAATATGCGGATTGGTTGTTTATTTCGCCTAAGCATCTCAATCGCATCACTCAAAGTATGGTCAATAAAACTACTACTGATATAATTCTCGAAAGGGTTTTCTTGGAAGCAAAGCGCGAACTGATCACGCAAAAATTTAGTTACGGCGAAATAGCAACAGATTTAGGATATGTAGATTATGCCTATTTTTCTAGACTGTTTAAAAAGAAGTGTGGAGAGACGCCTTCGGAGTTTTTGAAACGTTATCGCTAAAAAATAAAAAGTCCCATCATTGATGGGACTTTTTATTGTATATAAGTACAGAATACTATAATTCCAAAGCTTTTCTTGGATTACCACCCATTAAGATTTCTGTTGGGTTTTCTAAAGCTTCTTTAACCGCTACTAAGAAACCAACTGACTCACGACCGTCGATGATTCTGTGATCGTATGATAACGCTACGAACATTACCGGAGCAATCACGATTTGACCATTTTTAACAATAGCTCTGTCTACTACATTGTGCATTCCTAAGATACCTGACTGTGGAGGATTGATGATAGGAGTCGATAACATAGAACCGAATACACCACCATTAGAAATCGTGAATGTACCACCAGTCATTTCATCAACAGTGATTTGTCCGTCACGTGCACGTAAAGCCAAACGTTTGATTTCAGCTTCAACACCACGGAAAGATAATAATTCGGCGTTACGCATTACTGGTACCATTAATCCTTTAGGACCAGAAACCGCTACAGAGATATCACAAAAATCATAAGAGATTTTCTCCTGACCATCGATCATAGAGTTTACATCTGGATATAATTGTAAAGCACGAGTTACTGCTTTTGTAAAGAAAGACATAAAGCCTAATCCCATTTGGTGTTTAGCTTTGAATTCTTCTTTGTACTGATCACGTAATTTGTAAATTTCAGTCATGTCAACTTCGTTGAACGTAGTTAACATTGCAGTTTCGTTTTTAGCAGCTACTAAACGCTCTGCTACTTTACGACGTAACATTGATAATTTAGATCTTTCAGAACTTCTTGAGCCTCCAGTAGGAGTTCCCATAGAAGGAACTGCGTTTGCAGCATCTTCAGTGGTGATTCTTCCTGATTTTCCTGTTCCTGAAACAGTTGCAGGGTCAATGTTTTTTTCTGCTAATATTTTTTTAGCTGCTGGCGAAGCAGATCCTGTTGCATAAGTTGTTTCTTGTGCTGGAGTTGCTTTTGGAGCTTCTACTTTTGAGGGTGCTGAGCTTGTCGAAGTATCTGCTTTTGGAGCTTCTGTAGCGGCTGCTGAACTAGTCGAAGCATCTGGTTTTGCTGCATCAGTGTCAATTAAACAAACTACAGCGCCAACTGCTACTGTGTCACCTTCTTCTGCTTTAAGCGTAATGATTCCGCTCATTTCTGCAGGCAATTCTAATGTCGCTTTGTCTGAATCAACTTCTGCAATTGCTTGGTCTTTTTCTACATAATCTCCGTCTTTTACTAACCAAGTTGCAATTTCAACTTCTTTGATTGATTCTCCCGGTGAAGGGACTTTCATTTCTAAAATCATCTTTTATAATTTTATAAAGTGTTGTTATATATCAGTTTATCAAAAATACAATTTTTATTGAAATAAGGTTTTGTCAAAAACCATCGCAATTGCTGCTGCGTGACGTTTCTTAGAACGCACATAACTTCCCGCTGCTGGTGCGCTGTATGCTTTTGGCGAAGCAACTCTAAATTTCACTTCATTAAAATACATTAGCATATAACCATAAGCTCCCATGTTTCTTGGTTCTTCTTGTGCCCAAACATAATCATCTACATTAGGGTATTTTGCAATGATCGCTTTCATTTGTTCTACTGGTAAAGGGAACAATTGTTCTAATCTTACAAAAGCAACATCTTTTCTTCCGTTAGCTTCTCTTTCTGCTTTTAAGTCGTAATAGAATTTACCAGTACAGAACACTAATGTTTTTACATCAGCTGGATTTACATTTGTATCATCAATTACTTCTTGGAATTGACCATCTGTAAATTCGCTTAACGTTGAAACTGCTTCTGGATGACGTAATAAACTCTTAGGTGTCATTACTACTAACGGCTTACGGAATTTAGTTACCATTTGTCTTCTTAATAAGTGAAAGAAGTTAGCTGGTGTTGTACAATCTGCTACATACATATTGTGGTTAGCACATAATTGTAAGTATCGTTCCATACGCGCCGAAGAGTGTTCAGCTCCTTGGTTCTCATAACCGTGAGGTAATAACATCACGATACCGTTTTGATTGTTCCATTTGTCTTCTGCTGCTGAAATGTATTGGTCAATCATAATTTGTGCGCCATTAGAGAAATCACCAAACTGTGCTTCCCAGATTGTTAAAGCATTCGGATTGGCTAGTGCATAACCATACTCGAATCCTAAAACACCATATTCTGAAAGGTGTGAATTGTACACCGAGAAATTTCCTTTTTTGTTAGGAATGTGATTCAATAAGATTACTTCTTCTTCCGAATCTTCCACTTTAACCACCGCATGACGGTGAGAGAAAGTACCACGCTCTACGTCTTGACCAGAAATACGAACATCGTAACCTTCTGTCAATAGTGAACCGTAAGCTAACATTTCACCCATTGCCCAGTCTAACTTGTCGGTCTCAACCATAGTTTTACGGTCGCCGATTAGTTTTGTGATTTTGCTGATGAATTTTTTATCAGAAGGTAATTCAGTTACTGTTTTTGCTACTGCATCTATGGTATCTTTGCTTACTTTAGTTTCGTATTTTTGAAGCATGCCTTCCGCTTCTACTTGTTCGAAACCTTTCCACTCGTCTTGCATAAATGGAGAAATTACCGTTAAGTCTTTTTTGCGTGAGTTTTCTAAGTTTTCTTCTAACGAAGTTTTATACTCTTCTTCAAGAGATTTAACGTAAGTTTCATCTATCGAGCCTTCTGCTTTTAATTTATCAGCATATAAGTCTCTTGGATTTTTATGTCTAGCGATTGCTTTGTATAAAATAGGTTGTGTAAATTTAGGTTCGTCACCTTCATTATGACCGTATTTTCTATATCCTAATAAGTCTATAAATACATCTTGCTTGAATTCCATACGATATTCCAAGGCAAATAACATAGCATGTACTACCGCTTCAGCATCGTCAGCATTTACATGAAGTACAGGTGATAAAGTTACTTTAGCAATGTCAGTACAATACGTAGAAGAACGAGCGTCTAAATAGTTAGTGGTAAAACCAACTTGGTTGTTAAATACGACGTGGATTGTACCATTGGTTTTGTAACCGTCAAGTTTTGCCATTTGAATGATTTCGTAAACAATACCTTGTCCAGCCACAGCGGCATCACCATGAACGGCAATAGGTAAAACTTTAGAGAAATCTTCCGGATAATATTTATCTTGCTTAGCGCGTGCAATACCTTCAATAACTGCGCCAACAGTTTCAAGGTGCGAAGGATTTGGTGCTAAGTTGATATTGATGTTTTTTCCTGTTTGTGTTTTTCTGTTGGCTGTTAAACCTAAGTGATATTTTACGTCACCATCAAACAAAGCATCGTCGTCATAATCTTTTCCGTCAAATTCAGAGAAGATATCTTGTGTTGGTTTTCCAAAAACGTTTGCCAATACATTCAAACGGCCACGGTGTGCCATACCCATAACGAAT
>CBFHBH010000133.1:0-6224 GCA_965653735.1 uncultured Flavobacterium sp.
GCCGTTAGTGATGTTACTTTGTAATGCAAACTTGGCAATCTGTCAAATGCATCTTGCCACCACTCTCGCATGGCTTGTTTACCCACAACCAACCCATTAGTTTCTGGTTGTCGTATTTTTAGTTTAGGGCTAAAATGCTTTGCTTCATCATCATAAAGCGATAATAATTTTTCTAATTCTTTTGTGTTAAAGGCTTCGAACCATCTAAAGGCGATTGACTGTAAATTTTCTGGTGTCATAATTAGTATTAAAAAATCCCGAACGTATCGGGATTGTATTTTATTGTATATTTTTCAAATTGATTATTTCTTGATCTGTTAAAAATCTCCAATTCCCTCGTGGTAAATTTTTCTTTGTTAATCCTGCAAAAACAACTCTGTCAATTTTTATAGCATTATATTTTAAATGTTCAAATATGTTACGAACCACTTTTACATTGGCAGTTTTCATTTTCACTCCAATTTCAGATTTTGGCTCTCCATCAATGTATGAAATCTCTTCAACAAAAATTCTGTGATTATCAATTGTAAGTCCTGAAGCAATTTTCTCAAGATCTTCAAATTTTAAATTTCTATCTAACGAAACTTGATATACTTTTGAAGAACGTTGATTAGGAAGTGTGAATTTTCTAACCATATCACTATCATTCGTAAACAATAACAATCCAGTTGTTGTTTTATCCATTCGACCTACTGGCTGAAGTTTTGCTTTTGTAGCATTACGCACTAAATCAAGAACATTGTTAGAATTTACATCCTCATCTTTTGAAGTTGTGAATCCTTTTGGTTTATTTAATAGTATATATTCTTTCTTTTCAGGAATAAGTGTTGCTCCGTCGAAGTTTACTACATCACCGGGTTTTACTTTGTAACCCATTTCTGTAATTACTTCACCATTCACTTTTACATTTCCTGATTGAATATAAATATCTGCATCGCGACGAGAACAAACTCCTGAGTTTGAAATATATTTATTTAAACGGATATCATCAGATTTTTCAGCTTTAACCTGTTTAGGTTTGCTTACAAACGGTCTAGGTTTAGAGAATCCTGGTTTAGTATTATCTTTCTTAAAACCTTCTTTTGCTGCAGCACTTGGTCTTTTACCTCCAGAATTTGATTTCCCTCCAGAATTTGATTTCCCTCCAGAATTTGATTTTCCTGTTGTATTTCTTTTACTATTACCTCTTCCGTTATTCATCTTTCAATATTTTTTGCAAAGATAGGAAATTAAGATTTGACAATTACTTTCTTCTTACTTGGTAAGGATACATCTCGTAAACAGCATTGTCTTCGTTGATTTTATATCCTTGTTCATAGTCTAATTTAGCCTCTTTCATAATCACTTCCGCCTCATCTTTTTTACCAAGTTTATACAAACAAAGCCCTTTGTATGTTTTAAGATCAGAATAATTAGGATATTTTTTCAAAGCTCTATCAAACTCAGCAATTGCGTCTTGATATCTTCCTTGTTCGTATTTTGAAATTCCTAAATAAAACAAAGCTGTATGATGCACCCAATCTTCTCCATTTTTCTTCAACATTTCATCAACATAATTCTGAAGTAATTTTTCAGCTTTAGCAAACTCTGTTAGCTGCAAATAACTCAATGCCATGTAAAAATCAAAAGTATGATCCATAACATAACCATTACCGTACTTCTTTTTGCAATCTTCAAAATCAGTGATAGCTTCTTTATAGGTTTTAGCAAAAATACATTTGATAAAAGCTCTGTAAGGCTGCCATCTTTCTGGATAATAGAATACCGCTTTGTCAATATACTTCATACCAACTTCGTACTTTCTTTCTTTAAAATATGGCATGGCTTTTTGCTGCCACAAATAAGCAATTGTACTATCCTTTTTAAGACCAGCATCGATACAATCTTGCCATTCTTTCATTTGAAAAGTATAATTGTACTTGTGAGCACAATTTGTTAAATACTCTTCTATTATTTTATTCTGAAAATCATTTTTCCCTTCATTTTGACAGTAAAAAACAAAAGGAATTAAAAGAAAAAAGAAAAATCTCATATACGAAGAACTGCTTTACCGTGGATTAAAACAATTGGATTAATTAAAATAATACTAAAAACTCCAGCTACAATTAAAACCTTTAAAGCATTATGAAGATGCACATATTCTGAATGTTCCTTTGACTGCCAAAGCTTTATCAAGAAACTTATCATGGCCATAAATGCCACATAAAAGTAAATATCCATGTAGCCCACATCAAATTTTTCAATTAAAATATAAACTGGTATTACTGTGGAAATTGTTAAAATGGTAATGACTTGTTTTGATATTTTTTCTCCAAAACGAACTGGTATAGTTTGATAGTTATTTGCAATATCACCTTTTAAGTTTTCTAAATCCTTAATCATTTCGCGAATTAAGATTAAAAGAAACAGGAATGTTGCATGAGCAAAAATTACATGATAAAAGTTTTTGAAATACAATAAAATTCCAAAGAAAGGAAGAACTGCTAATAGCGATGCGGTAAGGTTTCCAATTATTGGGTATTTTTTTAATTTGTGAGAATAAAACCAAATCAGAAAAATATATACAGCAAAGAACAAAGCTGCTCTAAAAGAAATAATAAAGGCTAAAGCTGTAGCTAAGAAATTGAGTCCGAAATAAACCTGAAGTTTTGTTTTTTGACTTACTAACCTATCCAACATTGATTTGTTAGGACGATTAATTAAATCCTTTTCAGAATCATAAAAGTTATTGATAATATAACCCGAAGCAATAGTCAATGTTGAAACAAAAACTAAAATAAACAAACGCCAATCAAGGATTACATCAAGCGCTCTTCGCTCTGGAGCTAGTATAAATATCGAAGATAAATATTGCGCTAAAACAATAATGGGAATATTATAACCACGTACCACAGAAAACAAACTGAAAATTTTCATCAGTAATAATTTTGTCTTCCTTGTAAGCATGGTTTATTATAATTTGAAAGTGATTACACTTTCGAAAATAAAAATTAAAACTGATAAACTACTTCCAGCTTATAATCTTTTAACGATTCTTTAGCTTTTGCAAAGTCTTGAGCAAAACCAAGAATATAACCTCCTCCGCCAGAACCACACAATTTCAAATAGTAATCATTTGTATCGATTCCGCGTTGCCAAACTTGGTGAAAATGCTCTGGAATCATTGGTTTAAAGTTATTCAAAACAACTTTTGACAGCTTTTTTGTATTTGAAAAAAGAGATTTCATATCACCGTGTAGAAAGTTTTCTACACACGCATCTGTATACTTGATAAACTGAGACTTAAGCATTTTACGGAAACCTTCTTCTTTAAGATTTTCCATAAATATATTTACCATTGGTGCTGTTTCACCAACCATTCCTGAATCAAGCAAAAAAACAGCCCCTTTACCATTAGCACTTTGCGTAGGAATTCCAGTAGCCTCGATATTATCTTTTGAATTAATCAAAATTGGAATGCTTAAATAACTGTTTAAGGGATCTAATCCTGAACTTTTCCCATGGAAGAAAGATTCCATTTGTGAAAAAATTGCTTTTAACTGCAACAATTTTTCGCGAGTTAAATTTTCAAGAACTGTTATTTTATTATTTGCATATTTATCATAGATAGCAGCAACCAAAGCACCGCTACTTCCCACTCCGTATCCTTGTGGAATACTTGAATCAAAATACATCCCATTAGCAACATCAGCTTTTAAAGCCGCCATATTAAATGTCACTAATTCAGGTTGTTCTGATTGTAATTCTTCCAAATAAGTTGCAAAACGATTAAGACTTGTATTGGATTTGATTGCTTCAGCAGAAGGATTCTCTTCAATCTTTAAAGCTCCGTTGTAAAAATTATAAGGAATAGCCAACCCTTTAGAATCTTTAATGATTCCATACTCTCCGAAAAGTAGAATTTTTGAGTAGAATAGAGGTCCTTTCATATTCTTAAAAGTTAACAGTCTCGGTTTACAGTTATAAAGATACAAATTAAATTGACATAGCACCATGTCCAATTTCGTCACAAATATATTGACCATTTTGACAATAGCCAACTAATTCACTCTTAATAAACTCTAAAACTTTTTCTTTAGTATATTCAGGGTATAAAACATGTACGTTTGCACCTGCATCTAGCGTAAAACAAACTGGAGTTTGTGTCTCATTTCTGAATTTCCAAATTTTATTAATTATTTCTAAAGTATTAGGTTTCATCAAAATAAAATAAGGCATAGAAGTCATCATCATCGCATGCAGTGTTAAAGCTTCGCTTTCTACAATTTTGATAAATTCATCAACATTTCCATTTTCTAAAATGGATTTAATTTTAGAAAGATTTTCATGAGCCTGCTCAAAACGTTTTTCAGCAAACGGATGGTTATGCATTAAATCATGCCCCACTGTACTTGAAACTTGTTTTTCTCCTTTGTCGACCAATAAGATGGTATCTTGATAGTTTTTAAAATTTTGATGAACATTGTGAAATTCAACTCCAAATAAATTTGAACTTCCCACAACTTCTTTGTGCTCTCCCCAAACCACAACATCACCTTTTATACTTCGGCAAGCACTTCCTGAACCTAAACGTGCCAAAAAAGATGCTTTTTGATAAAAATATTCTTCTGTAACTGTTGGGTTCAATGCTTTTTCCAAGCTCATCACATTCATTGCCAATGCAGCCATCCCTGAAGCTGAGGATGCAATTCCTGAACTGTGTGGAAATGTGTTTTCTGTATCAATTGTAAAATGAAAATCTTTCAAATATGGACAATACTCAAAAATACGTTCAAAGAATTTTTGAATCTTAGGTTTAAAATCTTCTTTCGGTTTCCCTTCAAATAACAAATCAAATGAGAAATTACCATCATTGATTTTTTTGACAAAAACCATTTTAGTAATTGTTTTGCAATTATTTAAAGTAAAACTTATTGATGGATTTGCCGGAAGTTGACTCCCAATTTTTCCCCAATATTTAACTAATGCAATGTTACTTGGCGCACTCCACTGAAAATTTCCATTTTCAACAGACAACATATAATTTGAAGCTATAAAATCTTTTTCAGAAATCATTGATTGTGAAATTTGCGCAAAGATACTTTTTTTGTTTAGGAATGTTTATTTTTACTGTGAAACAATTTAAACAAAAGATATTTTGAAAAACAGCAATTGGATTAAGATAGTACTATCAGTAGTAATTTGTCTTTTAATTGGATTTCTATCTAGTATACCCACTCGTGAAAGCATTTTAAATTGGTATCCAACAATAAACAAACCTTTTTTTAATCCCCCGAATTGGATTTTTGCACCTGTTTGGACAATTTTATACATTATGATGGGAATTTCATTTGGAATTATTTGGAATAAACACTCAAAAGAAAACACCTCAACAAAAAACGCAATATACCTATTTGTATTACAACTTCTTCTAAATGGACTATGGTCTTTGTTATTCTTTGGATTAAAAAATCCATTATTAGCATTTATTGAAATTATATTGCTTCTGTTATTGATTTTTGAGACTATTAAATCATTTAAAAAAATTGATTCAAGCGCTTGGAAACTATTAGTACCATATTTAGCATGGGTTAGTTTTGCAACAGTTCTAAATGGAAGTATTTGGTATTTGAACAGATAATATTAAAAATTTCAATTGTAAAATAACAAATTCCAAAAAATTTTATGACAAATTTCGCTTACTTATACTGCTTTTTCATTCGTCACTAGTAATTCACAAACAAAAAGTGACAGTTTAATGGGGTATTTTAAAAAATGCAGACAAAATACTGCTTACTATTCATAAGGACTTGTATCAAATAACAAAGAAACAAATCAGGAAAATATGAAGAAATTAATATTATGTAATGATACTAGGACTATAAACGCAACAAATAAGAAAATTTGATTAACTAATTCAAACCTGAAAAAAAAGAGGTTCTAAAATAAGAACCTCTTTTTTCACTTAATAAACAAAAATATTTTTTGTTACTTCTATAATCAATTATTCTTTTACGAATTTTTCTCTTTTTACACCTTTATTGGTTACGATTTCAAGCACATAAATTCCTTTTTTCAAATTAGCAACTTCCAAAGATTGTTCAGAAGCTAATCTTTTGTAAGATTCTGTTTTTTGAGCTGTATTTGAATAATCTAAAATTGAAACCGAAATAATTTTTTCGTCATTTGCTAATTTTACATTTACCACATCTTTTGCAGGATTAGGGTAAACTACAGCAGCAGTT
>CBFHBH010000134.1:0-6217 GCA_965653735.1 uncultured Flavobacterium sp.
AATAAAGAGCTCTTCATCAGCTCTTGGAGATAGTGCACAATATGCTTTATTGTTTACTCTATCCAAAACTATACTTCCGGTTCCTTCAAGAAAAATTCCTTCTTCTTCCGCCGAAGTATAATCCATAACATCATTTATAACAAAACCTTTATCCTCTATAATGTCCAAGATATCTTCACGACGTTCCAGCCTTCTATTTTCAGCGAACATTGGATATAAAATAACATCGCCATTTTCATGAAATGAAATCCAATTGTTAGGAAAAATAGCATCTGGAGTATCAGTATCCTTAGTATCTTCTACAACAATAACATTTACTCCAACTTCCTGTAATTTATTCACCAACGCATCAAACTCTTGTTGCGCTTTAGCATTAATAGTTGCAGGAAGAATTCCGTTACTATCTTTTTGATAAAAATTATTCACCACTGTTTGTTCATTCATTCTAAATGAAACTGGGCGAATCATTAATATAGTATTGGTTATTTGCTGCATTATCTGTTTTTTATAGTTTCAGTAACCGCTTCTAAAATCTCAAGCGTTACTTCAGCCATTGTATTTTCTTTTTCGTCCAAACAAGGATTTACTTCTACAATTTCAATACAGGCTGTTTTTTTATTTTGTGCCAAAGCAACTAATAAATCTTTAGCTTCATTTTGAGAAATTCCATCTGGAACTGGTGTTCCAGTACCATGCGAAGTCATATCGGGATCCATTGAATCTACATCAAAAGTAACATAAATGATATCGCAATTTTTTAAACGCTCATTAATTCCTTCAACTATCGAAGAAATTCCTTGAATGCGAACATCATTTACAGTAAACCATTTTATTCCAAATTTCTCAATAACCTTTTCTTCTTGCTCTTCGGTATCTCGAACAGCCACATAAACCACATCGTCAGGGTGTATTTTTTGGGTTGTCCCTCCCACATTTTTTAGTTGGTTCCAAAGTGATTCCGTTTCCGAATCGACATCGTTAATCTTACATTCAAGATTATCAATATTCATCACAGATGCTAATGGCATTCCGTGCATGTTTCCTGATGGCGTTGTGTATGGAGTATGAATATCTGCATGTGCATCAATCCAAACTGCTCCAATACGCTTGTCTGGAAAAGCTGATTTTAGTCCTGAAATTGTTCCTCCAGCCGATCCATGATCTGCGGCTAAAATGATTGGAAATGAATTTTTATTGATAATATCTACAACTTTAGAATTAAGTTCTTGATATACTGAAAGAAGTCCGTCTATTCGTTTTGCGAAAGGATATTTTGTAGGTCTGTCTAAATATCCGTTTGTGTTTGTTGTTTTTTCGAGAGTATTTTCACCAAAAAGATAACTCCCCTTTTTCCTGGCAGCAGTTATAATAGCATCTGGCCCCAAAGATGCTCCACGTGTTCCAGCAGTAATTTCAGATTTGTTGATTAAAAAAGTAACATTGGTACTCATAAAGTTTTTAATTTGATTACTGATAAAAGTGCAAAGCAAATCTATCTTCGGACAAATATAAAAAAAAGCCTCTCTAAATGAGAAGCTTTTTAATGTATTTAATAGTAAAGATTTATCTTTTATCCATAGGAACAAATGGTCTTAAAGCGTAACCTGTGTACACCTGACGTGGACGACCAATAGGTTCTTTATTGATACGCATTTCTTTCCATTGTGCTATCCATCCTGGAAGGCGACCAATAGCAAAAAGAACTGTAAACATATCTGTAGGGATTCCTAATGCACGGTAAATGATACCTGAATAGAAATCTACGTTTGGATATAATTTTCTATCAACGAAGTAAGGATCTACTAAAGCTGCTTCTTCCAATTGTTTAGCGATGTTCAGGATAGGATCATTCACTCCTAATTCAGCTAATACTTCATCAGCTGCTTTTTTGATAATTTTTGCTCTCGGATCAAAGTTTTTATACACTCTGTGTCCGAATCCCATTAAGCGGAATGGATCATCTTTATCTTTTGCTCTAGCTAATGCTTTTTGTGCATCTCCTCCATCTTTTTGGATTTGTTCTAACATTTCCAAAACTGCTTGATTAGCACCACCATGTAATGGTCCCCATAATGCAGAAACCCCTGCTGAGATTGAAGCAAATAATCCTGCGTGAGATGAACCTACAATTCTAACTGTAGATGTAGAACAGTTTTGTTCGTGATCAGCATGAAGAATAAATAATTTATCTAAAGCATTGATTACTGTTTGATTTGTTTTGTAAGGACCTGTTGGCAACTCAAACATTAAACGCATGAAGTTTTCAACATACCCTTTTGTATTATCATAGTAATTTAATGGGAATCCCATCATTTTACGATAAGTCCAAGTTGCAATAACTAGGAATTTACCCATTGTTTTACAAATTGCTTCATTCTCTACATTTACAACTTTAGGGTTAAATGCAGTTAAAGCACTTGTAAGCGAAGATAAAACCCCCATTGGATGAGCTGTTTTAGGAAAACCATCAATGATGTTTTTCATCTCTTCGTTTACCAAAGTGTATTTACGAATATCGTTTTCGAATTTTTCTAATTGTGATTTAGTAGGTAACTCTCCAAAGATGACAAGGTAAGATACTTCTAAGAAGTCTGCTTTTTCAGCTAACTCTTCTATTGCATAACCTCTGTAACGAAGAATTCCTTCTTCTCCATCAAGGAAAGTAATATCACTTTTACAAGAACCTGAATTTTTATACCCTGGATCTAAGGTAATCGCGCCAGTTAAAGCACGTAGTTTTTCAATGTCGATAGCTGGTTCGTTTTCACTCCCTATAATAACCGGAAACTCATACTTATTGCCATCGTACTCTAATATCGCTGTTTTTGACATAATGTAATTTGGGAATTAATCTAAATATATAATTTAACAAATTTAGCGAAATATGTATTAAATAAAAAAGTTTTACTGAAACGTTTTCGTTAAATCTTTGATAAAAAATAAAACACTAGTAAAAAACATCTGTTGAATTTCTAGTAAAAGAAAAATTTTGATTTATTCTTTTAATAATTTCAAGAATTTTGATTTTAGAACAAACACATTCAACTAATTTCCAAACAAATAACCATAATTATAGTAATTTTGTAATACCATATTTATTCCATGTAGATTAATTCAGATGAAAGACCAGCCGAAATGAATGTTCTAAAATCACATCTTGCATTATATTTCATTTTTGGAATTCTCTTTTTCTTTTCCATATTTATGGATTGGACTTATGTATCCTATATTACAAAGCCCTTATTTATAGGAGCAATTAGTTTTTACTATATTGAACAAAGCAAAAAGCCAATCAATTATTACAACTGTGCTGTCTTATTCTTATTATTTACCTCAGGAATAATAAATTTATTGGAAGGCTATAGTTATTTTATATATGTTTTACTTTTCAACTTTCTAGCCTACAGTATTCTTTTATTTCAATTGATTAGAGAACTAATCAACAAGAGACTTTATAAGATCGACAAAGAAAATTTCATGTCAATTTTATTGACTTTCATTTTTTTAAGTTGTTTACTATACATTTCATTAGTCATAGTATTTGACAGTTCTTTCGAATTTCACGAAATAATTTTAATATATGATATAACTTTAATTTCTTTTGCCTTCTTTGCCGCTTTTGCATACGTTACTAAGCTTAACCCTAAAAACACTTATTTGATACTTTATGCTTTAGATGTTCTTGTTTGTGAGCTTTTTTATGGGATTTATCATTACTATTACAAATTGGCATTCTTTAGATTTACAAGTGTTTTTTGTTACATCCTTTCCTTTTACTTTTTAATACATTATTTTTTAAAAGAAAGGGAGAAAAAAATTGAAGAATAAAAAAACCCGTTAATTTAAAAACTAACGGGCTAACTTATTATTCTATAAAAAGTAATTACTTCACTTTGAAAGCATTTTTCCCAGGGAAATAAGCAACATCACCTAATTCTTCTTCGATTCTTAATAATTGGTTGTATTTAGCCATGCGATCTGATCGAGAAGCTGACCCAGTTTTAATTTGGCCACAGTTTAAAGCCACAGCTAAGTCTGCAATTGTATTATCTTCAGTTTCTCCAGAACGGTGAGACATTACTGAAGTATAACCTGCATTATGCGCCATATTAACCGCAGCAATAGTTTCTGTCAAAGTACCTATTTGGTTTACTTTAATTAAAATTGAATTTGCAATTCCTTCAGAAATACCACGAGATAAACGTTCAACATTAGTTACGAATAAATCATCGCCCACTAATTGCACTCTATTTCCGATTTTTTCTGTCAATAGTTTCCAACCAGCCCAATCATCTTCATACATACCATCTTCGATAGAAACGATTGGATATTTAGTTGCTAATTCAGCTAAATATTCAGCTTGTTCAGCAGAAGTTCTAACTTTACCTGTAGCACCCTCAAATTTAGTATAGTCATATTTACCATCTACATAAAACTCTGAAGCCGCACAGTCTAAAGCAATCATGACATCTTCTCCAAAAACATATCCTGCTTTTTCAACAGCTAATTTGATCGAATCTAAAGCATCTTCTGTACCACCAGCTAAATTTGGAGCAAAACCTCCTTCGTCACCTACTGCTGTAGATAAATTTCTATCATGTAGTACTTTTTTCAAATTATGAAAAATCTCTGTTCCCATTTGCATAGCATGAGTGAACGAGGTAGCCTTAACTGGCATAATCATAAATTCTTGAAAAGCAATAGGTACCGGAAGCGTATTTCCAGATACACCACCAACGTAACGATATAAAGGTAATCCTAATTCGTTTGCAGCTGCTTTGGCTACAGCCAAAGAAACACCTAAAATTGCGTTAGCTCCTAGTTTAGATTTGTTTGGAGTTCCGTCCAAATCAATCATGATTTTATCGATAAGATTTTGCTCAAAAACTGAAGTTCCAACTAAAGCTTCTGCAATTATTGTATTTACATTTTCAACCGCTTTTAAAACACCTTTTCCCATGAAAGATTTTCCACCATCACGTAATTCAACCGCTTCATGTTCACCAGTTGAAGCTCCTGATGGAACTGCCGCACGTCCAAGGATTCCATTATCTGTTACTACATCAACTTCTACAGTTGGATTTCCTCTTGAATCAAGAATTTGTCTTGCGTGTACTTTTATAATTATGCTCATATAATTTACAATTATGAATTATTTACGAAAATATTTAATATATCTGAATAAACTCTATTTAAAAACTTAATGTTATTAACGATAACGTTTTAGTTTTTAGAAGATTTTATATTTTCTATGAATTGATCGAATAAATAAGATGAATCATGTGGCCCAGGGCTAGCTTCAGGGTGATATTGCACCGAGAAACAGTTTTTAGATTTCATTCGCATACCTGCCACAGTACCGTCATTTAAATGTACATGAGTAATTTCTAGCTCAGTATGTTTTTCCAATTCTTCTTTATTCACTGCAAAACCGTGGTTTTGAGATGTAATTTCACCTTTACCTGTAATTAAATTTTTAACTGGATGATTAATCCCTCTGTGACCATTAAACATTTTGTATGTAGAAACTCCATTAGCTAAAGCTATTACTTGATGCCCCAAACAAATTCCAAATAATGGTTTATTTTCAGCTAAGATTTGACGAGCTACTTCTTGAGCTCCAAATAATGGATCTGGGTCACCAGGCCCGTTAGATAAGAAGAAACCATCAGGATTAAAGGATTTCATATTTTCATAAGAAGCATTATAAGGAAACACTTTAATATAACAATCTCTTTTAGCAAGGTTGCGAAGAATGTTCTTTTTAATTCCCAAATCAAGAGCCGAAATCTTATATGTTGCAGATTCATCTCCAAAGAAGTAAGGCTCTTTCGTAGATACAACAGAAGCCAATTCTAGACCTTCCATATCAGGAGTATCATTAAGTAATTTCTTTAATTCTTCTATAGAAGTTCCATCGGTACAAATAACTGCATTTTGTGCTCCGTTATCACGAATATAACTTACTAGAGCACGAGTATCAACGTCCGAAATACATATTAAGTTTTGTTTTTCGAAGTAATCATACAAATTACTTTCTGAATCCGGACGAGAATGAACCATTGAAAAGTTTTTACAAACTAATCCAGAAATCATAATTCTATCTGACTCAACTTCTTCAGCATTAACACCGTAATTACCAATATGAGCATTAGTAGTTACCATGATTTGTCCAAAGTAAGATGGGTCAGTAAAAATTTCCTGATAACCTGTAGTT
>CBFHBH010000135.1:0-6202 GCA_965653735.1 uncultured Flavobacterium sp.
TTCCAAAAGTACATAGCCAGACATTTCCTTCGCGATCCTCTAAATAGGCCGAAATAAAATAATCACTAAAAAGTTTATTATTATTAAATAATGGAGTACCGTTTGTATGATAGCAATAGGCTCCATTTTTGGACCCTGCCAACCAAATCAAATCTTTATAGTTTGACAACAAAGGACGATACGTCACCGACGCATCATTAGGAATTTGATAACTCACTGATTTGAGTAGTCCATCATTTTTTTGCAAAAACGCTTTGTTAGATAAATTGGCAAAATACAGGAACTGCCCATCTTTTTTATAATATGCATGATTTTGAATCAGCGAAAGTCGCGGTACTTTTTCTAGCGATTCATCAACATTACCTTTACTCAAATGGTATTTTTTTTCATCATTCCAAAAATATATTTTGAACTGTTCGTCACGAGCGAGTTTTTCAGCAATGTCATCTTTAAAATCAAAAAGCTTCGAAAACTTTTTAGCTTTAGGATTATATCGTATCAAATCTTTACAAGAAACAACAAGTTTGTTCTCATCATCAAATTCGATAAAAAAACTACTTGCAATATAATTTGAAGGAATCTGACAATAGACTTTTAACGCATTGTTCTCTACCATCAATACTTGTCCACTGAGATTGTGACAATAAATTCTACCTTCTTTATCTAATGTAAGTCCAAACAAAGACAAATCTTTTATGCCTTTAGCAGAAATCGAACTAAACAATGCCCCGTCATAAGAATATAATCCATTGTTTGTAGAAAACCAAACCCTGTTATCCTTTGCTTGCAATACACTATAAATGTTTGTACCAGCCAAATCCTCCTCACCCACAATATAATGAGAAGGCTGCTGTGCAAAACACGACAATGTAATTAGTAAAAAAAGATATCTTAACCGCATACTTACCCAAATTTACGACATAAAGCCTCTTGATTATAAGCAACTTTTCAAAAACACGTTTTGAACTTCTGAAATTTTGATAGTAATAATATGGTATCAAGAAAAAAACTACCAAATAAAAACAGCATCAATAATTTTATAACTTTTTATTTACACTTTTAATAAAAATAAGCAAAACAAACCTAATTACTAACAATACGTTAATATTATAGTTAATTTAGTGTAAACTTAAACTACCTACATGAATATTAGAATAACAGGATCGGGAAGCTACATTCCGACCGAAATAGTAACTAATAGAGATTTTGCCAAACATGTTTTTTTAAACGACGATGGCAGTCCATTTCCTTTGCCCAATGAAACTATTACCGAAAAATTTCATGACATTACAGGTATTGAAGAGCGCAGATATGTGACCAATGATTTGTTAACTTCGGATATTGCCAGCATTGCTGCTAAGAAAGCTATTGCTAATTCTGGTATAGATCCTGAAACACTAGATTATATCATTTTTGCACACAACTTTGGAAATGTGAAACAAGGAGCTATTCAAACCGACATTCTACCTAGTTTAGCCACTCGTGTTAAGTTTGATTTACGCATTAAAAATCCTAAGTGCGTGGCCTACGACATGCTTTTTGGATGTCCGGGATGGGTTGAAGGCGTGATTCAGGCGCAAGCCTATATAAAAGCCGGAATGGCAAAAAAATGTTTGGTGATTGGAGCCGAAACATTATCGCGTGTGGTAGATATACACGATAGAGATTCTATGATATATTCTGACGGTGCAGGTGCAACTATCATAGAAGCAACAGATGAAGAAGGAGGAATCCTAGCTCATGAAACCGCTACGTTTACCCATGACGAAGCTTATTACCTATACTTTGGAAACTCGTTTAACAAAGACCATGACCCTGATGTGCGTTACATCAAAATGCACGGTCGAAAAATATATGAATTTGCTCTAAGTAATGTCCCAAAAGCCATGGCGGCTTGTTTAGACAAAAGTGGAATTGATATTTCTGAAGTGAAGAAAGTATTGATTCATCAAGCCAACGAAAAAATGGACGAAGCCATTATTCAGCGTTTTTATAAAATTTACAAACAAAATCCACCCGAAGGTGTGATGCCTATGAGTATTCATAAATTAGGAAACAGTAGTGTTGCCACTGTCCCAACTTTATATGATTTAATTGTAAAAGGTGAAATTGAAAACCAACAACTTCATAAAGGCGATGTAATCATTTTTGCCTCTGTAGGTGCAGGAATGAATATTAATGCCATAGTGTATAGATACTAGCTTCGAGAGCCTCAGCTAACATCGACAACGCTCAGCTACCATCGAGAGCCTCGGCTGCCATCGACTACGCTCAGCTAACATAAAAATTTACACTAAACCTCTCATTTTGGGAGGTTTTTATTTTAATGGCTTGATTACTTCTAATCAGTTTCATTCTCTTCTTTGTGTCTTTTTTTTGTAAAAAATAAAAAGTAGTCACAAAACACGTGTCCTTTTTAGATAAAAAATATTTTTTTGACAAAAAAGAAAACCTTACTGATTTTTAAAATCCCATCTGAAAATATTTTTTACGTAAGTAAATTCTGAAAGAAAAAGATTACATTTGAAAATTGATAATCATTCTTTTGATAATGAGTAACTATAACGACTACAAGATACATATTGCCAAAAAAGGCGATTCTACACAAAGTATTTGTGCACAGTACAGTGTTTCTGAAAATGATTTAGTTAAAGCCAATCCAAGTATCAACATCGTACCCTATGGAGGAGGATTTTTTAGTGCTCCAAAATATCGATTAGACATTCAACCTGGAGATAAAGTAAAAATTCCTTTTCATAATACTGATAAAGACAAAAAAGGTGTCAAAACCATTCGAGGAAAAAAATCAGTCAAAGTAGGTGTTTGGGAAAACTATGAAGTTACCGAATGGTACGAAGGAACTCCAAAAGGAGATCGAAACGAAGCCAAAGTTAAATGGGATTTGTATCTAATGAAAAACGGTGCAAAACCCGAACTTGTTCTACAAAAAGAGGAAGGTAAAATTCGTTTTCAGGAAAAAGCGATTGGCAACAAATATAAAGTGGTAGGTTATCTTCATGAACCAGAATTAAATAACGGAAGTGCTCTTTTAGTAAATGTAGAAGCTTCTGAAAAAAGAGAAATCTTAAGCATAAAAATTAGCGACATAAACAACAAACCAATTAAAGAAGCAATTGCTTATGGCCAAACCATAAACGTACATGTCGAAACTACCGGAATGAAGGGCGAATATCTACATGTTTCACTCTGGGAAGATGACGCAAATGGTGAAGGCCACAGCGATACCAACAAACATAATCTTGTTGCCGAAGGAAAGGTATTGGTTGGAAACAAAGGTGTCGCTCACAAGCAATTTGTTTTAAAAGCTGATTTCAAAAAAATAGCCAACGCCTATTTATCTAAAGGGGATTCTAGCGAAGGCAGTACTCACGAATATTATGTCACGGCATATGCCTCGGGCGAAAGCAAAGCCAGTCCAAACATTAATGTAAGAAATCCAGATTATCAGGAAAAAAGAAAAGAGGAAACGCATGAGCATTTAGAAGGTGCTAAACAACCACCTAAAAATGAATCAACTCAGCCTTCTAATACTCCTATTGTCAGTGAAACGGTAAAAGCTAAAGCCGATGCCACTAAAGTTGAAGTAGCCGAAAGTACCACAGTGGCAAAAGTTGGCGATTCTAAAACTACCATAACTGGTGTAGAAGCACTTGTGGATGCTTATTTTGCAAAAGAAGAGTTCAAAAAAGAAACTTCAGAAACGGCTGGTCAACATACATATACATTCCAAAAACCGAATAAAGAAGTTGATAAAAAGAAAGATGAAATTGCTGGCATTATCAAAAAACGAGTTGATGAAAAGGTCAAAAAAGACAAAAAATATGCAAAACTTGAGGATATTAAAAATGCTCTAACTGAAAAATCATACGCAGCAGGAACTAGTATCTCTATAAATTTATACAAACTTGGTCCAGAATATGTAAAAATAAACAATGCACCACTGGAAGAAGAAGTTTATGTAGTGGCAAAAACTGTTAATTTGGATGGAAAAGAAGTAATAATCAAAATAAGAGAAAAAGATAGTGTTTTAGTTGCAAAAGATGCCGACTTAAAAGTTCTTGAAGCCAGAGAAAACGGGAATGAAATTACCGAGTTAAAAGCCAAGGTTGAAAAAGGAATAGCTAAAGTGAAAGTAAAACTTCGTCCAAAATCTGATGAAGATCTCAAGGCCTGGAAAGAAAAACTCAAAGGGATTAAGGATGGTACTCACACCTATACTTTTGGAGGAGATGGTAATAAAACTAAAACCGACGAAGAGAAAAAGAAAATAGCAAGAATTATTCTTAAAAAAGTCAATGAATCTCTTTCATCACAAAAGAAATTTGCTAAACTTGAAGATATTGTAAAGGTTTTAGCCAATGAAGTATACAATAAAGGAGAAAAGATAACTTTTGATGTTTATAAAGAAACAACTGAGTACCTTTGGCTAAAAGCAGAATGCTCAGGAGAAGCTAAAAAACATGAAGGAGAATTTTTGAAGAAAGATGGAGCATATTTCATGATTGGGAAGAAATGTGAGTGTGAAGCAAAAATTCGTGCATTTTTAAGAATGTTAAGAGTTGGCGAAGGAACTGGTGAATTAATCAAATCTTTTGATAAAAAAACTAAACAAACTGTATACATTGAACATGATTTTGAAAAAGGTTACACAACAGCATTCGGTGGAAATCACATTGATGATTTAAGTGACCATCCAAGGATAAACTATGGTGGATCAACAGCATCAGGTGCCTATCAAGTGATGGGATATACTTGGGATGACGCCAACTTCTCTAAAAAAAGAAAAGATTATGGTATAAATTCATTTAGTGAAGAAGATCAAGATAAATTTGCAATTCTTTTATTAAAAGAACATCCAGGTTGTTCACAATTAATTGATTTGATAATCAAGGATCAAACAGAAAAAGCAATAAGAGATTGTGCCAGTAGAATATGGGCAAGTTTACCCGAAAAAGGAGACAATAGTCGATATCTATTTAAAGGAGAACCTCAGCCTGTTACTCCTATGAAAACAATATTAGAACATTATGAAACATTTTTAAAAGACGAATTAAAGGATGTAAGTAAACTACATCTCAAAAAAGGGTTTTTAAAAGATTTTGGAATCAAGTGTAATTGTGGTAAGAGTGAAAGTAGTACAGAATGGCATCAACCTTTGGATTTAATGGAATTAAGAGGTTGGTATTCAGAAACACAATGGTCACCCGGAAAAAGTGACTATCATGGAAGAACCGGTGGCAAACATGATGGATTAGATTTATACGCTCCAGTAGGAACCACCATTTATGCATGTATTGATGGAGAAATTACATATCTAGAAGATCCTAATGGGTATGGAAATAGAATTTTTCTTGAAGGTACATATAAGGGAGAAAAATATTTCTTAATGTATTGTCACCTTTCAGAATATAAAACAGGAAAAGTTAGTGCAGGAGATCCAATTGGAAAGACTGGACAGACTGGAAATGCAAATGGACAAGCTGCAAAAATGGCTCATTTACATTTTGAAGTAAGAAAAGAAAAAATGTCAAAGCCTTCTTTTGACCCACTTATTGAAATTACAGAATTAGGAACTGGTGTAAATAAAAATCCAGATCAAAATAAACAAACAGGACAGTAGAAAATGAATTTAAAATTAGTTTTTTGTTTTATAGCACTAGCTATATTAGGGCTTTCTTGTAAAGAAAATGAGCCTTCAACAAGTACAATTACGGAAAAATCAACAACTGAAGATGCCTCAAAAAAGCCATATCAACTACCTTCTGGATATAAAATAGAGAATCAAGAAGAAATTGATATAGATGATGATGGTGTAAAAGAAACTATTATAACAGCATCAGATGAAAACGCCATAAAAATAACAGAGTTTTGGTTTAAAAATGATCAACTTCTCTATGAGTTTACTTATCCTTGGTTTGGTATTAAAAAAAGATGGCTTGTTAATTTAGATGACGATAACTTAAAAGAAATTGTAAGAATTGAAGGTGATGAAGATGGTACAGATTATGTAATTTACGATATAGTAAATAAACAACAAAAACCAATTCTATATTTTAATCCTGTTTTAGAAGACAGCCGTTATCCTGGACAATACATGTGGGCTTACCCCAATGATATTGAAGGGTTAATTGTCAATCAAAAAAAGGAGATTCAAGCCTCTTTAAACAATGATTTTTTAAGA